>DAOVTJ010000101.1 GCA_030633165.1 Thiomargarita sp.
CATTGCTTTAAGTGTCGGATCAATAATAACATCTTCAATTTCTTTCATCATTTCAGAATCGACTATAGGAGCAGGGCAATATGATCCCATGCCTCCGGTATTCGGCCCTTTATCACCATCGAACACAGCTTTATGATCTTGAGAAGTTGCCAAGGGTAGAATATGTTCTCCATCTACTATGCAAATAAAACTAGCTTCTTCACCTTGTAAAAATTCTTCAATGACAACACGGTGTCCTGCTTCTCCAAAGGTATTAGCAGCTAACATGTCTTGCACAGCTTTAATTGCTTCATTTTCAGTCTGTGCCACAATCACGCCTTTTCCTGCTGCTAAACCATCAGCCTTGACAACAATTGGTGCACCAACTTGATGAATATAGGCGATTGCTTTGTCTATTTCAGTAAAGGTGCCGTAGCTGGCTGTGGGAATATTATAACGGGCGAGAAAATCTTTAGTAAAAGCTTTGGATCCTTCAAGCTGGGCAGCTGCTTTTGTCGGACCAAAACAGCGTAAGCCATTTTTTTGAAAGTCATCTACTATACCTGCAACGAGAGGGACTTCTGGACCAACAATGCTTAAATCAATCACATTTTGTTGGGCAAAATTAATGAGGGCTTTGATGTCATCTGCTTTGATGGGGATGTTTTCTAGTTTTGTTTCTTGTGCTGTGCCTGCATTACCTGGTGCAACAAAGACTTTTGTAACTTGTTTTGATTGGGCGGCTTTCCAAGCGAGAGCATGTTCGCGTCCACCGCTGCCAATGATTAATATTTTCATGTATTAAATTTTCTCGGGCTAAAAACTCAAAATCCCCCCAGGTGGAGGGATTTTATTTGGATATTAATTAGGCAAGTTTGTTTCTAGTTGATTGAGTTTTTGTTCAAACTTTTCAATTTGTTCTTGTAATTGAGAAATAGTGTTCAACATTGTTTGAAATTCATTTTGTTGTTTTTCAAAACGTTTTGTGTCATTTGTCAATTGTGTGTTGAATTCTTTGACTTTCTCATCTTGTAAAGATGCGAGAAGTGCAATATCACCTTTCAAGCTCATTTCAAGTTGAGATAATTGATGTGTCAATTGTTCTAAGTCGGCTTTCTGTTGCTTTGAGACTTTTGTCTCTTCTGTTAGGCTTTGTCGTACTTGTTCCTCTAGTTCATTGAACCAATTATCTTGCTTGTCAGCTAAACCTGCCAAATCTGCTTTCAAAGTCGTCTCAATTTGAGTCCTTTGCTGAGCCAATTGTTCTCTTTGGACAATTTGTTGTGAACATTCCTTTTTAAAGGAAATGAATTCTGCATTGAGTTCTTTAAGTTTATCATCTTGTGATGAAGCAATAACTACAAATGTCTTTTCTAGTTGAGCTGATTGATTATTAAGCCCCTGGATTGATGCTGTTGTTTCCTTAAATACGGATTGCAATTGTGTTGTTAGTTCGTTGATTTTGCTGTTTTGTTCTGTAACCAGTAGCAATATTTCCTCTTTTAAGCTCATCTCTGGTTGAGCTGCTTGCTGAGTGAGTCGTTTGGATGATACTGCTGTTTCTTTGGTCACAGTTTGTAACGAACTAATTAGACTATTGAGATTGCCATTGCCCGTTCTTTCGGCTTTCAATGCTACTTCTAATTCATTAAGCTTAGTATTTTGTGCTTGAACCAATTGTTCTAATTGAGTCGTTCGTGTTTTAAGTGTAAAAATAGTATTGTTGTTTAATAGACTTATGACTGTTGCCAAGATGCTAAGAAAAACAGTCAAGCCAATAATACCAATTACAGCTACATTTCCATTGTGTTTCTCATTTTCCATAAATATTTTCCTCAGTTTGTGTCGTATAAATTATACGAGAGTAGACTTTTAATGTCTAAAATGACGCATTCCTGTAAACAACATTGTTATACCATGCTCATCTGCTGCTGCTATTACTTCTTTATCGCGCATTGATCCACCAGGTTGGATTACCGCATTAATGCCCACTTCAGCAGCTGCATCAATGCCATCTCTGAATGGAAAAAAGGCATCTGATGCCATGACTGAGCCTTTAACATTTAATTTTTCATCAGCCGCTTTGATAGCAGCAATTTTTGCACTGTAAACACGGCTCATTTGTCCCGCTCCAATGCCAATTGTCATGCCATCTTTACAGTAAATAATGGCATTGGATTTTACAAATTTAACGATTTTCCAAGAAAATAGCAAATCTTGTAATTCTTTTGCTGTCGGTTGTCGTTGTGTGACTATTTTTAAGTTTTCTTCAGTTATTGTACCTAAGTCGCGTTCTTGTACTAACAGTCCACCATTGACTCGTTTAAAATCTAATTCAGCCACGCGTTTATCATCCCACATTCCACAAGTTAAAACACGTACATTTTTTTTAGTCGCTAAAATTGGTTTAGCTGTTTCATTCACTTGGGGGACAATAATAACTTCAACAAATTGACGTTCAATAATCGCTTTTGCGGTTTTTGCATCTAAGTTGCGGTTAAAGGCAATAATCCCGCCAAATGCTGAGGTGGGGTCCGTTTGAAAAGCACGATTGTATGCTGTTAAAATGTTCTCTCCAATCGCTACACCGCAAGGATTTGCATGTTTGACAATGACACAAGCTGGTTCTTCAAAGGATTTGACGCATTCTAAAGCGGCATCTGTGTCAGCAATATTGTTATAGGATAATGCTTTTCCTTGTAATTGTGTGGCTGTTGCAATGCAAAGTTCTTTGGGTTGTTTTTCGCGATAAAAAGCGGCTTTTTGATGTGGATTTTCACCATAACGCATGTTTTGCACTTTTTGGTATTGCAAAGAGAGGTTAGGTGGAAAATCTTCATGTCCTAGGTAATTAGCAATCGCGTTATCATAACGGGCTGTGTGTGCAAAAACTTTACGTGCTAAATTAAAGCGTGTGGTCTCTGTTACTTCCCCATCTGCCATTTCCTTTAAAATTATGTCATAATCTTCTGTATCAACCACGACTGTTACACTGGCATGATTCTTAGCTGCAGAACGCAACATTGCAGGACCACCGATATCAATATTTTCAATGGCGGTGATTAAGTCACAATCAGGTTTCGCAATGGTTTCTTCAAATGGGTATAAATTAACGATAAGTAAATCAATAGGTAAAATACCATGTTCTGCCATTACTGTTTCATCAATACCGCGTCTTCCTAGCAAGCCGCCATGAATTTTAGGATGCAAGGTTTTTACTCGTCCTGCCATCATTTCTGGAAAACCTGTGTAATCAGAAACTTCTTTTACGGCAATTCCATTATTTGCAAGTAATTTAGCTGTTCCCCCTGTAGAGAAAATCTCTACACCTTTCTTGTTTAATGCTTGAGCAAAGGCAACAATACCTGATTTATCCGAAACGCTAATAAGCGCACGTTGAATACTTGACATGCTTTTTCCTTTTTAGTTATGACGATTAGTTTTTATCAACTCTATTATAAATAATTTTAGGAGTAATACCGAATGTTAGAATTATTGGATGCTGTTAACCAAATTGCGCAAGTGGCTGGAAAACGTATCATGGATATTTATGCTACTGATTTTGAAGTGAAAGTGAAAGAGGATAAATCCCCTTTGACTAGGGCGGATATGGCAGCACATGAATGCATCCTAACTGGATTAAAAAAGATAACACCCGTTTTACCTATATTATCTGAGGAATCTACTTTGATTTCCTATGATGAGCGTGCCAGTTGGCAACGTTATTGGCTAATTGATCCACTTGATGGTACCCGCGAATTTGTAAAACGTAATGGTGATTTTACTGTCAATATTGCTCTCATTGATGATCATAAACCCATACTCGGTGTTGTATATGTACCAGTGACTGGTGTGAGTTATTTTGCTTCAGAAGGAAATGGAGCATTTAAATGTTTACCTGGACAATCCCAGGTTCCTATCAAGGTACGAGATTGTCCTGTTGATTACTTGACAGTTGCAGGTAGTCGTTCACATGCTTGTGATTCTATACAACAATTTATCAGTGGACTCGATACAAAAGTGGAGTTGCTAAGTATTGGTAGTTCTTTAAAAATGTGTTTAGTGGCAGAAGGTCAAGCAGATGTTTATCCTCGATTTGGTCCAACGTCTGAATGGGATACTGCAGCTGCACATTGTGTCGTTAATGAAGCTGGGGGCTATTTAACTGATATGCACTTAAAAGCACTACGTTATAATACTAAAGCCTCAATTCTCAATCCACATTTTTTGGTTTTTGCAGATGCAAAGAAAGATTGGTTGCATTATGTCGAAAAGGTGATTAGCACAAAAGATTTGTGACAGATTCTAATTCTATTGTTGTATCATTTAAGACAGTCCGAATTTTCTCTTGATATTCAAAATTCTTTGTGGCTTTCTCATCTTGTACACACAAATCTAATCTATCTTCTTGTTCTGCTAATGTTTGACGATTGAAACGATACCAACGTTTATTCTCTTCTTTATTATTGCGGGAAGAATTTCCTAAAGGATCATCACCATAAAGCATTTCAAATTCCATCAAATGTTTTCGTGTTAACTGGAGAGATTCTCCAAAAGTGGGATAACCTGTTCGTAAATCATAAAACCAAACTCTTTGTGTTTTCTCTTCAGGTGTTTTGCTTTTTCTGAAAAATAGCAGATGTGCCTGTATTTTCTTTGGATAAAAAATTCCATTAGGTAATCGCAGCACCGTATGGATAATACATTTGTTAAGGAGAAAACTACGTAATTGTTGTGCTGGTCCTGCAGCTTTTAATATGTTATCAGGTAACACAACGGCTGCTCGTCCACCAGGTTTAAGGGTATAATAAATTTGTTGTAATAAGGCTAATGAAGCATCATGATTACCAAAATCATCTGTTGAAGTATTAACAAAAACGAGTACACTTAATATGACATCGGCTGGTGGGCACTGTTGTCGGTTTAATAATAAACTATCATCCCACAGTACAGGGACATATTGTGGATGTTTTATATTATGTAGTAAACAATTCATTAATGCAAAACGTTGTTGTACTAGGTTTTTCTCTCGAGCAAGATTTTTTTGTTTTTTTATAATGTTTTTGTCATCAGTCATCAAATTGATATATTGGTCTGCAGCAACGATAACATTACCTATACCAGCGACTGGATCTTGCATGACTTCCTCTAATTGTGGTTGTGTTAATACAATCATGAGGTCAATCAGAGAACGGGGGGCTATATGTAAATGGTTATCTTTTTCATTAGCACAATTTTCTAGTAGTAGTTCAAAAATGTTTCCTAATTCATTGAGTGGTACTGTATCAATTGTTGAAAGGATTGCGATAAGTTGTGCTAGTTGTTCATGTTTGGTGAAAGAGGTCGCAGCGTAGGCATATATGCCAGCAATATGGGGGTCACTGACGAGTTTCATTTCTTCAAGAATGTCTAAATAATATTCATATTGTTCTTGTCTTTCTTTCTGGATTAAGGTATCCCAGCTTACTGGTAAATTGGGAGTTATTTTTAAAATTAATAACCACGTCAATTCTGTTAAATAAGTATGAGACAAGATACCGTCTTTTTGAAAGTGTTTCACTGGTATCCAAAGTTGTTGTGCAATATCAGGAATAGTATTCATCTGAAATAGTTTGACATGTTGATGAAATCAGGTAGAATACACTATTTTTATAGAGATAACAAAAAAACAGGTAAGATAAATGGATACAGTAAAAGATTTAATGAGTAACGAATTATATACCCTCAAAACGACCAATACTGTACATCAAGCGCGTCAGTTAATGCTTTCAAAAAAAATACGGCATGTTCCCGTTTTAGATGAACAAGAGGAATTTGTTGGTTTATTAACTAAACGTGATGTTTTAGCCATATCGGTTTCAGCATTGGCAGATATTGACAAGTTAGAACGCGCTGAACTTGAGGCGAGCATTCCGATTGGTGAGGTTATGGTGACTGATGTTGTTATTGCAAAAGAAGATACTAAATTATTGGAAGCAGCACGTTATATGTTAGGGCAAAAACATGGTTGTTTACCAATTTTCAGGGATAAGAAGTTGGTTGGTATTTTGACTGAAGGTGATTTTGTGAAATTGACAATTCATCTAATGAAAAAATTAGAAATATACAAAGAAAAACATGAAAATACTTGAGTTTTTTTGTATAGTATAAGGACTTGATTATTAAAAGATATTTATTCATGTCCATAATTTTTATTTGGGACCAAGTCATTGAATTTTAAAAACATGCCCTTATTTAGTTAAATAATAACTGATAACTCAGGAGCTGAGATGGTTGACAAACAACAGATTGAGACTACCCTCAAAGAATATATAGATCCTTACTTACAAAAAGATTTGGTATCTACAAAAATTCTCAAAAATATTCTAATTGAAGGTGATACGATTACAATTGATTTGACTTTTGGTTATCCAATAAAAGGCTATGATGAGATATATAGCTCAAAACTAAAAGCTTTAATAAGCGCATTAGATGGTGTGGGTACTGTTAATATTAATATCACTCAGAAAATTGTTGCCCATGCTGTGCAAAAAGGGGTTGATCCTATAAAGGGTGTTAGAAATATTATCGCAGTGGCTTCTGGTAAAGGTGGAGTTGGCAAATCCACTACAGCAACCAATCTTGCTTTAGCTCTTATTGCTAATGGTGCACGTGTTGGGATACTTGATGCGGATATTTATGGTCCCAGTCAACCTCACATGCTTGGTGTTAAGCAACAACCAGAGTCAAAGGATGGTAAAACGCTTGAACCTGTGGTAAGTCATCAAATACAATCCATGTCTATTGGCTATTTAATCGAAGAAGAAACACCGATGATTTGGCGTGGTCCGATGGTAACACAAGCTTTGGAGCAATTACTTAAAGATACAAATTGGCATGATCTGGATTATTTGGTTGTTGATCTGCCACCAGGTACGGGCGATACCCAATTGACTTTGGCACAAAAAATCCCTGTTAGTTGTGCTGTAATCATTACGACACCGCAAGATATTTCTTTGATAGATGCACGTAAAGGTTTGAAAATGTTTGAGAAGGTTAATGTGCCTGTACTTGGTGTGATAGAAAATATGAGTATACACATTTGTAGTAAATGTGGTCATGAAGAACATATTTTTGGGCAGGGCGGTGGTTTACGCATGGCACAAGAATCAGATGTTGATTTTCTTGGTGCTTTACCTTTAGATATCAGTATTCGTGAAAGTGGTGATAGTGGTAATCCGACTGTTGTTTCTGAACCAGAAGGGCGTATCACACAAATGTATCGAGAAATTGCTCGTCGTGTTTCGGCTAAATTATCTTTACAAGCGAAAGATTATACAACGAAATTTCCGACTATTAAGGTTATGAATACCTAGATTTTTCAACTTGTTAAGTCTTTAAGACTTAACAAGTTTATTTTGTAGTTAATAATTTTACTATGAGTCTTCCCATCCCAAAAATCGCGTTCATTTCCCTTGGTTGTCCTAAAGCTACTGTAGATTCAGAGCATATTCTTACCCAATTACGTGCTGAAGGTTATTTAATTACTCCCAATTATGAAGAGGCTAAGCTTGTTGTCGTAAATACTTGTGGCTTTATTGATGATGCTGTGGAAGAATCTTTAGAAGCAATTGGTGAAGCCTTAACAGAAAATGGTAAGGTGATTGTTACGGGTTGTCTTGGCTCGCGTGGTAATGTGATTAAAGATACTTATCCAAATGTGTTGGCTGTGATTGGTCCAAATGCTTTAAATAAGGTGATGGCTGCCATTCATGCTGAGCTGCCGCCACAACATGATCCACACAGTGATTTAGTTCCACCTGGTGGTATCAAATTGACTCCTCGTCATTATGCTTATTTGAAAATTGCTGAAGGGTGTAACCAAACTTGTAGTTTTTGTATTATTCCCAGTATGCGGGGACATTTGGTGAGTCGTCCTATTGGAGATATTTTAAATGAAGCAGAGCATCTTGTTGAGGCGGGGGTGCAGGAGTTGTTGATTGTATCTCAAGATACAGCAGCTTATGGGGTTGATACTAAATATCATTTAGATTTTTGGAAAGGTCGCCCTCTTAAAACTCGTATTATTGAGTTGGCACAGAATTTGGGAAATATGGGTATATGGATACGCTTGCATTATGTTTATCCTTATCCTCATGTTGATCAGTTGGTTGAGTTGATGAGTGAAGGTGTGGTGTTACCTTATTTGGATATTCCATTGCAACATGGTAGTCCTACGATTTTAAAGGCTATGCGTCGTCCTGCAGATAGTGAGAATATGTTACATCGTATCGCTTATTGGCGTGAGATTTGTTCTGATATTACTTTACGTAGTACATTTATTGTTGGTTTTCCTGGTGAAACTGAGCAAGAATTTGAAACATTATTAACATTTATTCAAGAAGCTCGTTTGGATCGGGTGGGTGCTTTTGCTTATTCAGCAGTAGAAGGGGCAACGGCGAATGCTTTACCATGCGCGATACATGAGGAAATTAAGGTAGAACGGTTAGCTCGCTTCATGGCTACACAAAAGGCGATTAGTGCAGAAAAACTTCAGAAACGAATAGGGGAAAGAGTAATGGTATTGGTAGATGAGGTGACACCTAATGCGGTGTATGCGCGAAGTGTTGCTGAATCTCCAGAAATAGATGGCATGGTAGTGATTCAATCTGAAGAAACTTTAGAGTTAATACCAGGGGATTTTGTAGA
>DAOVTJ010000120.1 GCA_030633165.1 Thiomargarita sp.
ATCACCGCCAAGCTTTAAACTTATCCGAACAAATGGGCTGGTTAATGGCTGCTGAATTACGGGCGGTTGGAATCGACTTTAGTTTTGCACCAGTATTAGATTTAGGGCGAGGCATCAGTACTGTAATTGTTGATCGTGCATTCCATGCTAAACCAGAAGTAGTTGCTGAGCTTGCCCGTGCCATGATGCTTGGTATGCGTCAAGCTGGTATGACAGCTGTGGGTAAACATTTTCCTGGACATGGCACCGTAGCTGCTGATTCACATGTCGCCGTACCTGTTGATCAACGTCGTTTTGTCGATATACAATTTGAGGACTTGTTACCATTTGAACGCATGATACATTATGGTTTGGCTGCTATTATGCCTGCACATGTGATTTATCCTCAAATAGATACACAACCTGCAGTATTCTCTGCACGTTGGTTACAAGACATTTTACGTAAAACATTAAATTTTCAAGGTCTTATAATCAGTGATGATCTTAGCATGGCTGGTGCAGCAGTCATGGGAGATGCACTAGCACGTACACAACAAGCCTTACAAGCTGGATGTGATATGATATTAATTTGCAATAATCGGGCTGATGTTATTCAAGTTCTTGATAATTTTGGTGAATATAATTCACCAAGCTCGCAAGTTCGTTTAATGCGTCTACATGGACGAACAGCACAAGATTGGAAGAGTTTACATGCTAATGAAAAATGGTCACAAGCACAACAAGCTTTATTCAACAAGGAGAATAATTAATAATGAGCAGACGCCCAGGTGGTATACTTGCCACACGTCCACTACATTTTATTTGGATCGCAGATTGCTCAGGTTCAATGAGTGTTTCGGGAAAAATTCAAGCTTTGAATACAGCTATTCGTGAAGCCATTCCACAAATGCAAATAGTTGCCAATGAAAATCCCAATGCAAAAGTACTTGTTCGTGCTATAAAATTTTCTGATGGGGCAGAATGGCATATTGCTGAACCAACACAAGTAAATGATTTGAAATGGATCAATTTAACCACAGATGGTTTAACTGATATGGGTGAAGCACTAACTTTACTTGCGGAACAATTAAAAATACCCCCTATGACAGATCGTGCCTTACCCCCTGTTTTAGTACTCATTTCTGATGGACAACCCACAGATAACTTTGAAAAAGGTCTAAAAACCTTAATGGATTTACCTTGGGGGCAAAATGCAGTTCGCATTGCGATTGGTGTAGGAGAATATGTTAATCAAGAAATTCTACAACAATTTATTGGTAATCCTGATATCAAGCCCTTGCAAGCTAATAACGCAGAACAATTAGTCAAATATATTAAATGGGCTTCAACAGCTATTTTACAATCAGCATCTTCACCACTAAGTCAATTCACTCAAACACACTCTTCAGATGTGAAAATACCCATTCCAAAATTGCCTAAGAACGAAACTTTTTCGGCAGAAGATATATGGTAGAGAAAAAACAACATTGGCAAATTATGGGAGCAAGTGTGTGTGGCACATTGCATAAACGTCATCATTTGCCTAATCAAGATGCTATTAGATGGTATTCTGAATTATCAGGTTCCAGTATTTTGGCGATCTCTGATGGTCATGGCAGTGAAAAATGTTTTCGAAGCGATAGGGGTTCGAAAATCGCGGTTAATGTTGCGGTTCACACGATAAAAACATTTTTAAAAACTCAAATAAACCCTAATGCATTGAGCAAACAGATTATCACTAAAGAAGTACCATATCAAATAGTGCAACGATGGCAAACAATTGTCAAATCTGATCTGAAAAAAAATCCATTTTCAAAGAAAGAATTAAGCCTATTAAATGGTCAAGATTACAAACTAGCTTACGGTGCAACTCTACTTATAGTCTTAGCGACAAAACATTTCATCATTTATTGGCAAATTGGTGATGGTGATATTTTAACGGTTGGAGAAAATGGCATTGTTAAAAGAGCTGTACCAAAAGATGAGGAACTTATTGCTAATCAAACAACATCGATTTGTGCCAAAGCAGCTTGGCATTATTTTAGGTGTGGTGTACAACGCGAGACCACACCAAAATTAATTTTATTAGCAACAGATGGTTATGGAAACTCATTTAATGATGATGAAAATTTTTTTCAAGTTGGCTCTGATATTGAAGAACTGATAGCATCAGAAGGACCATTTTTTGTTAGAAAAAATCTGGAAAGTTGGTTATATGAAACTTCAAAAAATGGTAGCGGTGATGATATCACATTGGGGCTTATTTTTTCAAGAGAATAATTAAGGTCAAATAAAATGGATAAAATTCCCCGTCAAAAATTGCAATATATTATAAAAAAATATGGGATTGAGGTTTGTGAAGAGCCCAATAAATTGGAAGCGATGCTGCGTGATTTATGTCCAGAATATAAGCGTGAGATTAATCTTCTTATTGGCGCGCAAAAGGAAAAAATTGCTGCCGATCTGATTACATCATCCCCAACTACCCCAAAAGAAATTCTATTCCCAAGATTTACACAACGCATGTCTGATAATCTTGGTACAGCAGAGGAATTTGCAAAATGGGCTGTAGAGTCGTGGGCATTTGCATTGGATATCAAACTGGAAGAAAAACAAAATATTATCTCTCAAGAAATATTATCCGAAATCACAGTAAAGGATATCCAATGGTGGCAAAAATTAGGAGAAGAATGGAAAAGGCTTCTTATAAGAGCCATAGGTATTAATCGTAAACCTAATAAACAGGAATTAATGGATATCATTAATTTACAAAGTTTAGATTGTAATACAAGTGAAATTTCCAATTTAGAACCTATTGAATATTTAAGTCAACTGAAAATATTAGATTGTAGTTTTAATCTGATTAGTAGCTTAAAACCGTTGCAATCTTTGATAGCTTTACAAGAAATAAATTGTAGTTTAAATATTTTAATCAATGATTTAACACCGCTAAATAAATTGAAAAATTTAGAAAAATTAGATTGTAGTTTTAGTTCTATTAATAATTTAAGCGCTATTAGCCCTTTAAAAAATTTAAAGATTTTAGATTGTCGAGAAACACCATTAAGTGAAAATGAAATAATTTTATTCAAAAGGCTAAATCCTCATTGTGATCTGATTTTTTAGTGGCGTTATTGCATAAAAACTTAATCTTAAAATCATAGATAAAAAAAATTGTGTTATTATCGTGAATTTAGTAGGTTCCATGGGGATTATTACCTTAAAAGCATAAATAATTATTATGAAAATAAATTTATATGAACTAGAGAAACTTTCTCAATCTGAAGTTGCTAAACTTTGTAAACGTTCTGAGATGGATATTGCCGAGCTTCAAAAACTCGTTCAACCCATCATTCAAAATGTACGTGATAATGGAGATGTGGCAATTCTTGAATATAATGAGAAATTTGATAAAGCCAAAATGACACTGGATCAGTTAAAAGTCACCGAGGCAGAATTTGAACAAGCACGGAATAATCTTGCTCCTAAAGTGAAAGAGGTGATTAAGGCTTCTGCCAAAAACATTAAGAAATTTCATCATGCTCAGATGCCAGAAGAAATGTGGTTTACACAAATTGATGACGGCATCATGGCAGGTGAGAAAATTACACCGATTACTTCAGTGGGGATTTATGTACCACGTGGTAAGGGCTCTTTTCCCTCTGTGATGTTGATGTTATGTATTCCTGCTGTCATTGCTAAAGTCCCTAATGTGATTGTTTGTACGCCACCTACCGCGGATGGCGGAGTTGATGATGCCTCATTATTCACCGCCGAATTTTGTGGTGTTAAAGATGTATACAAGGTAGGCGGTGCACAGGCTATCGCAGCAATGGCGTATGGTACTGAAAATATCCCTAAAGTTCATAAAGTATTGGGACCTGGTAACAGCTATGTTTCAGCAGCTAAACGCTTATTGTATGGTGCTATTGATGTGGGCACGCCTGCGGGTCCCAGTGAATCCATTATTTTATGTGATGAGAAGGTTGATCCGAGAATAGCTGCCCTTGACTTGTTGATTGAAGCAGAGCATGGTCCAGATTCGACTGCTTTACTTGTCACGCACTCTCATGATATTGCAAACAAAGTTAAAGCACTTCTGCCTGATTTAATTAATGATTTACCTGAAAAACGCAAAGAATTTTGTAAAACTGTGATGTCTAACTACGGTGGCATCGTACTCACACAAGATTTAGACTCTTCCATTCAATTTGTAAATGAATTTGCACCAGAACACCTTGAAGTATTGGTGGAAGAGCCGATGGCAGCGATGAATAAAATTGTCAATGCAGGAGAAATCTTATTAGGTCCTTATACACCCATTACCATCGGTAATTTTTCATTAGGTGTTAATGCTATTTTACCCACGGGTGGATTTGCAAAAACATTTTCAGCTGTCACCGTTTATGATTTTCTAAAACGCTCTTCTATTGGCTATCTCACCAAAGAGGGTTATAATAAAATTAAAGATACGGCGAGAAAATTTGCAGAATATGAAGGTTTTTCATCTCATGCTAATGCGATTAGCAAAAGGTAATTATATTTAATCTCTTGTAAGAGGATATTAACTTTATGCGTGCAAATAAAATTTGGGTGTTATTCAAGCGAGAACTTAGCAGCTATTTTGCAACCCCCATTGCTTATGTATTTATTGTTATATTTTTGTTTTTAAGTGGTATTTTTACCTTTTATTTAGGTAACTTTTTTGCTAGAGAACAAGCGGATTTATTACCATTTTTCACCTTTCTTCCCTGGCTTTATTTATTTTTAATACCCGCATTAGCTATGCGTTTATGGGCAGAAGAGCGTAAAAGTGGTAGCATTGAACTCTTGCTCACTTTGCCCGTGACGATTACTGAAGCTGTCTTAGGAAAATTCCTGGCAGCATGGACATTTACTGCAATAGCCTTAATGTTGACTTTCCCGATGTGGATAAGCGTTAATTATTTAGGACATCCTGATAATGCGGTGATTATGGCTGGTTATCTTGGTAGTCTACTGATGGCTGGTGCATTTTTAGCAGTGGGATCTTGTATTTCTGCTTTAACCAAAAACCAGGTGATTGCTTTTGTTATTACGGTAGTCGTTTGTTTGGCTTTTATCCTCAGTGGTTTTCCATTGGTTTTGGATTTCTTTAGCGGTTGGGCACCTCAAATTATTGTTGAAACAATCAGTTCCTTTAGCTTTTTAACACATTTCAATGCAATTACTAAAGGGGTTATTGATTTGCGAGATATTATTTATTTCTTATCCTTGATAGCTTTTTGGCTATTTGCCACCGCTCTTTTAATTGAAATGAAAAAAGCAGATTGAGATGAATAAAAACATACTTACTAGCAGTGGCTTATTTATGGCAATTGCCTTGCTTCTTGCTATTAACATCATTAGTGATGTGACTTTAAAATCAATGCGATTGGATTTAACAGACAGTCAGCTTTATACCCTGTCTGATGGGACTAAGAATATTCTCAAAAATATTGATGAACCGATTACGCTACGTTTTTATTTGTCACAAAAAATTGCCACAAGTTTACCTAGTATTAATACTTATGCTGTACGTGTACGGGAATTATTGGAAGAATACCAACGCATTGCTGCAGATAATTTAAAATTAATGATTATTGATCCTGAGCCATTTTCTGAGGCAGAGGATAGTGCTGAAGCTTATGGTATACAAGGTATTCCAGTAGATGATAATAATACGATTTTTTATTTTGGTTTAGCAGGGACGAATTCCACAGATGAAGAAGAAATAATTGCATTTTTCTCACCAAATCGGGCGGAATTTTTAGAATATGATTTAACAAAACTTATCTATCAACTCAGCAACCCTAAACAAAAAGTCGTGGGTATTATGAGTACACTGCCAGTACAAGATTGGATGATTGTTGAACAAATCCGCCAATTATTTCAGGTACAAACGATTGAAATAGATGTTGAAACTATTCCTGAAGAAATTGATGTGCTGATGTTGATACATCCTAAAGAATTCAGTGAAACAACTTTATATGCGATAGATCAATTTGTACTCAAAGGAAAACGGGCTATTGTCTTTGCTGATCCATATTCTGAAGTGTACGAACCCCCAACTGATCCTCAAAATCCATTAGCTGCGATGCAAGCCACACGTAATTCAGAATTAAGCCAATTATTTGATGCTTGGGGTTTAGAATTGGTTTCTAATAAAGTAATAGGTGATCTCCGTACCGCACAAAAAGTGCAAGTGAGAAATGGCTCTCGTGCTGTTATTATCAATTATCCTGTTTGGATGGACTTAGATAATGCACAATATTTTAATCAAACAGATATTGTCACAGGAAAATTAGGTAATATTGTGCTGGCGACACCTGGGGCATTAGTAGAAAAGGGTGATGTGTCAACTGAATTCATTCCTTTGATTGAAACTGGTGAGAAAGCAATGCAAATTGATATCACTAAACTGGGCATGTTTTCTGCACCAGAAGATTTAGCACGTGATTTCAAACCAGAAGGTAAATTTACCTTAGCAGCTCGAATTACAGGAAAAGTGAAAACTGCTTTTCCAGATGGTAACCCAAATTCAGAGGATAATACCCAGCACATCATAGAATCTACTGTACCCATTAATCTAATTATTGTGGCAGATACTGATATACTTGAAGATAAATTTTGGGTAAGTGTACAAAATATCTTAGGACAACGCCTTGCGATGCCCCATGCTGAAAATGGCACTTTTATTACCAATGCTTTAGATAATCTAGCTGGGAGTAATGATTTAATCAGTGTGCGCAATCGGGGGAACTTTGCTCGTCCATTTACACGAGTACAAGCGATCCAACAAGAAGCAGAACAACGTTTTCGCGAAAAAGAAAAGGAATTACAAGCCCGTTTAGAACAAACCGAGCAGAAAATTAGTAGTTTGCAAAATAAAAAGCAAGACAGTAATGATTTAATGCTTAATATTGCACAACAACAGGAGATTGCCAGTTTCCGCGGTGAAAAGATAAAAATTCGTAAAGAGCTTCGTAATGTACAACATGAGTTACAAAAAGACATTGAACGTTTAGAAATGCAAATGAAATTCATCAATATTGGGCTTATGCCATTACTTATAGTTTTTTTGGGAATTTTACTTAGTATTTTTGGGCGTCGGCGTCTAACTTGATATCTACTCTCTCAACAAAAAATATAGGGTGCGTTCTATAAATTGAAAACAGACGCGCCTTACAAGAATTGACAATTTATCCTTAATACAATGAATGCAAAAACTCTGACTTTCTTAATTTTTAGCACCATATTGGTCGTTATCGCTGCTGTGATGCTAACGCAGCCACAAAATGCAAGCTCTGATAAGATAAAACTATTTCCAAGGTTAATGTCTACAATTGATCAGGTGACAGAAATCCATATCATCACGAAGGATGAATCTATTACAATAATACGTAGTGATGAGCAATGGCTGCTCAAAGAAAAAGATAATTATCCCATTGCTTCGGGTAAAGTTAATAAGCTTTTACTTGGAGTCGCCGATTTGACTATTTTGGAAGCAAAAACGAGTAATCCCCATCTTTATTCTAAAATAGGGGTAGAAGATGTTTCTACTCGCTTATTCTTGAAAAATGCAGATGAGATTATG
>DAOVTJ010000170.1 GCA_030633165.1 Thiomargarita sp.
ATATTCGTTGACAATAGGGCGGTGCAGAAAATCGGCTTGATAGGCTAAAGAAGCGGTAGCAGGAAAACGGTCGTGTGAATCACGCTCAGATTTTACAGCTTCTTCATAGCGGCTTAACATAAAAAAGGCGGAACCAAAAATATCCAAACCCAAATGCAATCCATTTTCATGTTTTTTTAAATAAACCTCATCACCAAAAATAACAGGTACAGAATCTGATACCAAATTTACCTGAGCAATATCCTTACCAACATTCCATTGAGCTAAAGGCAACAAAGGCAAACTTTTTGGTTGCAACCAATGATTAGCCGCTTGTTGAAAAAAAACATCACTAATAGTTAAAGTTTTATCTTCATAACTAATTTGTATGGTATCAACGTTTTTAACTTCAGTGCTGAATTCTATGCCTAGAAATTCTGTTAGTAATACGTTTAGGATGTATTGACGTGCTGAGTCTAGGTTTTGGGGGATGGTGATTTTTAGCATATTATTTTCCTAATAAGCTATGCATCAATTTACGCCCATAATAAAGTGATGCCATCCGCCTACTCATATTAGACACTGCAAAATAAGGCACTTGCTTTGCACCAAAAGATCTAAAATATTTTTCTATACTTTCAATCATGCTACCTTCAAAATCAAATCTTTTACCATTTTGCAATGCAAATTTTATGCTCTCAAACTGAACAACATCCATACCACCTAAATCTTTTTTAGTTGGTTCTATACCACCCATAAGATAATATACGGTTGTATCATCATAAACTAAAAAATTTGCCGCTATAATATTATTATAATTGTCTTTTGCAAAGTACATTTTACAAGCATTATTGGTTTTAACTTTTTGATAAAAATTTTTAATAAATTCAATACTATAGGGTATCTTTTTACCTTGCCTATCAAATGTCATTTTATTTAGTTTGTAAAATATTTCGATATCATCGCTTTCAAAAACTTTTACACCCATTTTCTCAGCTTTTCTTCTTCTTCTTCTTATATCTGTTTCAAAATTTTTTTCTAAGTCCTCAAGTGAAATATTTTCTATAATATAAGTATATCTTGTAGTTTGCTGAAATCCCTTCCAATAAAAAGATAAGTAATTTGTAATCATATGAGAAAAATTTTGAGAAAAAGAATCAAAATGGGGTAACTGTTCTATTAGCTCATCTATTAGCTTTTTTTCCCATGACAGTTTTTTGTAATACTTTTGTCCTTTTGGATATTTGAGATATGGACCATTGTGTTGAGTCAGTAACGGTTGAACTATTAACTTCAGCCCCATTTTATGTTTAATATAATAAGGCATGGTAGCTACAATTTGTCCCCCTTTCTCTACTAATACAACATCCCAATTGTTTTCGCCACAAACGGCATCAAGCCACCAGTCTTTTGAGAAGATTGGAATGGATTGCTCAGTTTTACAAAATTCACGATAACGGTTTTTGTTGTTCATTCAACTTTATACTTTTTAAAATGATAATTTACACTTTCGATGTTGAAGATATCAAATTCCTAATTTCAGCACATTGTTCCTGTAACATATTTTGATGTATAGGAATATCTAATCCGTGTTGTGCCACATATTTAGCATTAGGACATTCATTTCTACCGAGATAGCTGTCAATTGTTTTTCCCCAATTAAACACGCCAACTCGTAAACCTTTTTTTTGTAATTTTTTGGAAATGTGATTAACCTGTTTAATATTTGGTAGTATAATTTTCTGTTTTAACCAATTGGGTTCTACATTATTATCGACATGCCAACTATATTTATCTTTATCAAAGATAGCAGCATTAAAGTTTCTTTTCAGAATTACATGTTGATATTGCTTTAATTGCCATATTCCTAATGTTGCACGTATCGGACCAATCCCAGCAGTAATAATTGGCCGATTTTTTTTTGACATTAACCTTCTATATATAAAGCCTACTACTCTACTAGAAAAATTTAGGTGTTTTCCAATTTCACTGCGCCTAATTTTTAATAATTTTTGAAAATTAATAAGTTCTTTTTTGTCTACATCAAATGAACCTATATCTTGTTTAAGATTTAAATTGTTGCATAAACTCCTTTTTGTAGGAATGACTAAAGCACCGCCTCCACCTAAAGATAACGGTTTGTCATAGTTAAAGCTAAATAGTGCTGCATCTCCAAGGGTGCCCACCATTTTTCCATCAATCTTACTTCCAAGAGCATGGGCACAGTCTTCAATGACCCAAATTCCTAGTTTTCTGGCAGGTTCTAAAATTGGGCGAAAATCTGTAGGCACTCCGAATAAATGAGGAATGACAACCGCAGCATGGCGATCAGTCAACAACGAGGCAACTTGCTCCCAATTAATACCTCCTCGTTGATTGGTTAAATCAAAAGTATCAACTTTTAAATCAGCTTTGAGTACGGCATCTGCAATAACATGACAGTTAAAACTTCCTACCAATACTTGATTTCTCAGACTATTTTTTGAAATAGTACATAATAGCCGCTCCAATGCCACTCGCGCACTAATCGTAAGAAAAATTTTGCCTGATATTATGCCAAGATACTTAGCAATAGCCACGGAAAATTCTTTTGGTTCTGCCACCCTTCCTTCTTGCATACAATCCATAACAATATTGTTGTTCCAAAATTCTTCCACAGTGTCACGATGGACTTTGGATAATTTCATGCATGTTTACCTATATATTCAATTAATTGCTTGTACAGTTTAGAATCAATTCGCACAGTTTTGCTCTGCTTAAAACGGGATGGTATCTCTTCCTTTGTATCTAAATGGACTTCATGCATAGCAAAAAATTTATTCAATCGCTCCAGCCATCCCCTTGGATTTTGGCAAAATTCTTCAAAATCAACATAAAAAAAGCGATTAATTCCAACAATGTCTGCATCCCTAGCAATCATTTCCATTATATGTCGTACTTGTTCAACAACTTGTTCATGTGCAGGCAGCATCTTCAAATTATTAACTTCAGGCGGTTCCATAGACCACCAAGTTTGATAATCTCCATGAACTTTTTTCCGAACTTCCAGCAATGAATGAGCGTTATCTAATAAATTACGTTGTGTTACAATAAATAATGCTTCTGGCAAAGTTTTTGCCGTAGGATGAAGACGTAAAGCACAGTTCATATTTTTAAATAAAATGGGCTTATCAAAAGCGTGTATTAACGCGCGGACTACCCCACGCAGCCGCCGTAATTGTCGGGGGTTAGCCTCTTCTATAGGGATATATTGTGGTTTCCGTCGAAAAAAACGATACCAGAATTCACCACATTCACTAGGGGCAGCAATACCTTTAGTGACACCATGCCTTGAACTGAAATTTAACGGTTTACGCCAACGCAAAGGGCGTACTATACGTTCCAACCACGAAGCAGCACCATAAAACCGACAATGTAGGTTTGATAAATAACCCACATCATAGTATTCAGTCATAACTTGGTAAAGTAGTGTACTCCCTGAACGTGGGGCACCGATAATGAATATTGGGGGGTGTTGCAAAGGATTATCTCTCTTGTCAACAAATATCACCTCTAATTTATCTAACACTCGGTTTGCGCGTGAAAATAAGGCCTCTTTGTAATTTGATAATTTTAGGTATTTATTCATCAAACATCCCATTCAAGTAGATTGGTAGGCATCCATAAAACTTTCAAACCACATCTCCACCGCTACAAGTTGCCATATTTCTGTAAAATTGCGCTTACCCAACTGATATTGTTCATATCTCTTATTCAATTCTTCAGGTATAAAAATATTACGTTCCTTTAATTTTTCCAATTTATTTTCTTCTACTGATTTTAATGAACCTTGCATCCACTGTTTAAGTGGTAATCCAAAGCCTTTCTTTTTCATACTCAAGCAAGAAGGGTGAATATATTTTTGGGCAACTTGACGTAATACATATTTCTGTAACTTACCTTTAATTTTATATTTACTCGGAATACGAAATGCCGCTTCAATCAATTCATGATCTAAAAAGGGAAACCGTCCTTCAATAGAAAATCGCATAGTAAACTGATCTACCCGATGAACATGATGATTACCAATGTAATTCATTATATCCATGTAACTAAAAGCTTCCAAATCATCACTAAACGCTATGTCCTCACCAACATAAAGTTTATGAAGATACTCAATGCTATTAAAATCCTGAACAGAAGAGTCGGTAAATAGTGATTGTTTATTCTTTTCGGTTGTCTGGCTGAACAATGCCGTATGTAGGCAATCTGCCGAGTTAGCCCTCATAAGAGTGTCCAGTTTTTGACCACGTTGCCCCAAAAAAGGAGTTGTCAGTTTAATTAACGGAGACAGTTTACGGAGTAAATGCCAACGGCTAATCCAACGATAATGCCCGTAACCCGCAAATAATTCATCGCCACCCAACCCGTTTAAAATGACCTTAATGCCATTTTTCGCAACCATACGTGAAATCACATAGTTGGCCGCCAAATTATAAAACGGTTCCTCATAGCCTAGAATCATCTCATGGAGATCACGTAGAACCACTTCCGGTTTAACTTTTTCAACAATGTGTTCCATTGGGTGCATTGCCGCAGTTGCTTGGGCTTGTGACAACTCATCTAATTCTGAAGCATATTGCTCAAAAGCAAGTGTGAAAGCCTTAATTCCCGGATGTTGCTCAGAAGCGATTGCAGAAATCGTTGTAGAATCAATGCCACCGCTCATAAATGTTCCAACCTGAACATCTGCTACCAATCGTCTTGTTACTGATGCTTGCAGGTGATTTTCCAACAATTCCACTGCCTCTGGCTCCGTCATTGTCATATCTTGCGTTCCCACTGGCAACTTCCAATAACGCTGTTTGGTAATATGACCCTCTTGATCAATTTTCAACCAATGGCTTTGTTCCAATGCAAACACATCTTTAAAGGCAGTCAATGGACGAGGAGCTATACCAAAACTCATAGCATGATACAAACCTTCCAAGTCGGCTGTTGGTGTATAAAGCCGCGATGCAATAATGGTTTTTATATCGGAGGCAAAAATAAACTGATTGTTCTGAATAGTATAATAAAATGGCTTGATACCAATGCGATCACGGGCGCAAAAAAGGGTTTTTTCTTTATCATCCCAGATGGCGAAGGCAAACATGCCATTGAATTTATCAAGACATTTTTCACCCCAAGTCGCATAAGCATTGATCAAGACTTCTGTATCACTATGACCATGAAGAATAATTCGTGCTTTTTTTAGTTCCGATGCAATATCTTTAAAATTATAAATTTCACCATTATAAATGATCCAATATCGCCCATTATGTGATGACATAGGCTGATGACCGTAAGGACTCAAATCCTGTATGGCAAGCCGTCTATGAGCAAAAAATAGATGAGCATGAATATCATCAGCACCAGAGATATTATCTTTTGGATAATACGGAATTGAATGATTACCCAATGGTGAAGTGTCACTTCCTGAAAATATAAGGGGCAATTTATTTTTTTGTTTCCACGCTACCAAATAACCCTCATCATCAGGCCCACGATGAATCATTTGTTTTGCCATTTTTTCAACAGCACCTGTTCCCCTTAGCTGATTAGCCGATAGAGATATTATACCTGCAATACCACACATGATTTTAAATTGTTCTCGCTGTTATTACATTTTTTGGATTTTTTGCCGCATATAAAATGGCGACATAATAAAGAATATAGAGTGCTATCTCATTAATAACAAAAGCCTTCAAAGTGACCTCAATATTCCCTTCTGGTGCATAGATTGAAAGAACAAGGATAGTTGA
>DAOVTJ010000240.1 GCA_030633165.1 Thiomargarita sp.
AGAACTGCCACTCAGTTATTATTGGATGAAGAACTGGTTTTTCGTGAAGCCATTGCACGTCCTTTGGCCCATAAAAAAGGACTGGGGCATTATGTCACTTCAAGATTTCGTCAGCTAAACATCGATGTGTTAGCTATTCCAACAGATTTTTTTGGCATTATAAGAAATCACGACGTATTTAATCGTGATCCTTATGCACTTGATAAAATGTATATGGAACAATTGGCTAAACTTTATTGGCATTATGGTATAGTATCGGTGGGATTACGTTATTTCAATGTTTATGGCGTTCGGCAAAATCCAGACTCTCCGTATTCAGGTGTTATTTCAATTTTTGTTGATCGACTTTTGAAAAATAAACCTATTGTAATTTATGGGGATGGAGAGCAGACACGTGATTTTATCAATATTAAAGATGTTGTTTCAGCAAATATTTTATCTATGAATACCGTTCAACAGGGTGTTGAATTTTTTAATGTTGGAACAGGACAAGCGACAAGTCTTAATAAACTTTTAAAAATATTACAACAACTTTTAGGTAAGGATGCTAAATGTCAATATAAGTCAGCCAGAAATGGAGATATTCGACATTCGCTAGCAGATAACATAAAACTTAAAACAAGCTTGAACTGGGAACCAGAAATCCAATTAAATTCAGGGTTAAAGTTCACTGTTATCCTCAATATCAGAAAAATTAAGTGATAAACTTTAAGGATTAGATCATTTTTTGAAAATTATAACAATTATTCCGGCTAGAGGCGGATCAAAAGGCATACCAGGTAAAAATATCATTGATTTTTGTGGTAAGCCACTTTTGGCATGGAGTATATTGCAAGCGCGTAATACCCAAGCTATAGATGAGGTCTTTGTCACTTCTGATAATGATGATATTTTAAAAGTTGCTGAAAAATATGGCGCAATACCTATCCAACGCCCCTTGGAGTTAGCCACTGATACGGCAACCTCAGAATCGACAATTTTACATGCTTTAAATATAATTAAAGAACAATTCAATGAGCCAACATTGGTAGTTTTCCTACAAGCTACTTCACCGCTCAGAGATTCAAATGATATAGAAGCAGCAATAAACACTCTCATAAAACAAAATGCTGACTCACTTTTTTCAGCCGCTTTGTTGGATGATTTCTGTGTGTGGCAGAAAAGTGACAAAAATCTGCAGGGTTTAACATTTGATCCTTGGAATCGGGGAAGGCGGCAAGATCGAGAACCATTAATTTTGGAAAATGGATCAATTTATGTCTTTAAACCTTTTATACTTCGTGAACAAAATAATCGGCTAGGTGGGAAAATTGCTTCGTATGACATGCCTTATTGGAAATCTCATGAAATTGATGCACAGGAAGATTTAGATTTATGTGAGTATTATTTTCGCAAACATCTTCTATCACAAGGGAAAACAGCAACGTCACTATTGCAAACCAATGCGATTGATTTAATAGTTTATGATTTTGATGGTGTGATGACAGATAATCGTGTGTTAGTTCAACAAGATGGCACAGAGGCTGTCATGGCAAACCGGGCGGATGGTTTGGGTGTGGGTATAATTAAGCAATTAGGAATTCCACAACTTATTCTCAGTACTGAAAAAAATCCAGTGGTACAGGCAAGAGCAAATAAATTAGATTTAGAGCTTATTCAAAGTTGCGATAATAAGCGGCAAGCATTAATCAGTTATTGTCAAGAACATAATTATAATATTGAACATGTTGCTTATATTGGTAATGATATTAATGATTTAGAGGTCATGAGTATTGTGGGTTATCCTATAGCACCAGCAGACGCTCATGTTACAATTAAACGGATCTCAATGTTTATAACTTCTGTTGCCGGTGGCTATGGCGTCATTAAAGAATTTGCCGAATGGATTTCAAATGAATAAAACGATTAAAACACGTATTGAAGAAAGCATTCATGTCAAAACACTATTACTTAATAATCCATCTCTAATTTTACAAATTGAAAATCTGGCAAATGCAATACAAAAAACATTAGCTAAGAATGGTAAAGTTATTTTTGCAGGAAATGGCGGAAGTTTTGCAGATAGTATGCACTTGAGCACAGAATTTGTATCACGTTTTCAAGAAGAACGTCAAGCATTAGCTGCTATTGCACTGGGTACCAATAATTGTAATTTGACTGCCATTGGTAATGATTATACTTTTGACGATGTTTTTGCCCGGGAAATAATGGCACTTGGAAAACAGGAGGATGTTTTTGTTGGTATTTCAACCAGCGGAAATTCTGAAAATGTGATTCGTGCCGTGCGTATCGCTAACAATATGGATATGAAAGTATATTGCCTAACAGGTGAAACGGGTGGATTGTTGAAAAACCAAGCAGAATGTATGTGTGTGCCTTCTAAGATAACAGCACGTATTCAGGAAGCACATATTCTTATGGGTCATATTATTTGTGAACTAGTTGAACAGACATTTGTCAAATCAACAGAGGAATAAAGATGTCAATTTTTATTATTGCAGAGATAGGTATCAATCATAATGGTGATATTGATATTACTAAACAGTTAATTGATCTTGCAGCGGAAGCAGGTGCAGAAGCTGTTAAATTTCAAAAACGTACGATTGATTTGGTTTATACTAAAGAATTACTGGATTCACCAAGAGAAAGTCCATGGGGAACAACACAGCGGGCACAAAAAGAAGGGCTTGAATTTGGTTTAGAAGAGTTCAAAGAAATTGATACCTATTGTAACAAAAAAGGTATTGAGTGGTTTGCTTCGGCTTGGGATTTAGAAAGTCAAAAATTTTTAAAGCAATTTGATCTAAAGCATAATAAAATTGCCTCTGCAATGATTGTTTATGAAGAATTATTGAAAGAAGTCGCCTCTGAAGGCAAACATACCTTTATATCTACTGGTATGAGTACTTTGGCAGATATTGACAAGGCAGTGGAAATTTTTCGTTCTGCAAATTGTTCATTTGAATTAGCACATTGTATTTCTACTTATCCAATGAATGATACAGATGCTAATCTAAATTGTATTCAAAGTTTACGTGACCGTTATCAATGCGATGTGGGTTATAGTGGGCATGAAGTAGGATTAGCCGTTTCTTATGCCGCTGCAGCGTTAGGTATCAGTTCTTTAGAGCGACATATTACTTTAGATCGTTCTATGTATGGTTCAGATCAATCAGCATCTATTGAACCTTCAGGTTTTCGTCAATTAGTCGGTGCCGTTCGTAAAATTGAGAAAGCTATGGGTGATGGACATATTGGTTATTATAAATCAGAAGAAGTGCCTATAGCTAAGAAGTTGCGAGAACATTTACCTTGGAGTTCTGATCTTGCAAACGGTGTGATAAGAAAATGAGTATGGAAATTAACAGTGATGATTACCATGATTATGTTATAAAAGGTGGTA
>DAOVTJ010000118.1 GCA_030633165.1 Thiomargarita sp.
AAATTTCAACCCTTTAAGAATAAGCGTACCTTTGAACGTTTTTTGAAAAAACGTAAGCATGGAGTCTTTTTACTCTCAAGCTGGCATTACCAAAGCTTATTAGAACAAGGTTATTCTAACCTTATCCCAATTTTGGTTGGCACTAATAAAGGGAAATCTACATATACAAAAATCTTAACAACCAGAAAATATATCAAAAATATTAAACAACTTAGAAGAAAACGTATTGCTTCGGCTGGTGATCGGAATTATACTAAAAACACATTAGAGAGCATGGCAACAGGACTAAAAGTTAAAATACTCCCAGTACCCAAAGATATTGATGCTTTGATGTCGGTATTATTTGGTATGGCGCAAGGTGCTTTGACATCTCATCAAAGTTTAAAAACGCTCGCGACTATCAACAAAAGAAAATATCGCTTGCTTCGGCAACATGCAAAAAGTAAAGAAATAATGCTACCGCTTATTGTCGTTCATAAACCGATTTCAAAAAAAACCACAAAACGCTTACTTTATGCAGTCCAAAAGATGTCTGCATCTTTTAAGGGGAGAGCTGTTTTAGGTAAGTTAGGATGGAATGGGTGGAAAAGAATAACTAAAACTGAAAAACGACGTTTAATGACACTAAAAATGAAAGAGAACTGATATGTATAATAGACGAACAAAAGTTTTTTTTAAAACACTTGCCTTGTCATCACTTCTTTGCTCACAAATCGCATGGTCCGCTGAATTTGCTGATGCAAGAGTATTAATCATCAATTCTGATAAATCTGTTGGCAAATATGCCACCATTCACAATGAATTCAAATCAGAATTAAGTGGACAGCAATTTGAAATTGATTTACATGGAGAAACTTTAAATCCACAAACGCTAAAAAAACAGATTGATAAAATTCATCCACATTTGGTTTATACCATCGGTTCTAAGGCTTATTTACAAGCTTCTACACTTATCAAAGGCAAACCCTTAATCTTTTCCTCTATGATTAATTGGCGCAGATTTCCTATCGAAACCAATACCTATGGCATCGCTCTTGAACTTTCCGTAGTTGTTCCCTTATATATCTATAGTTATTTATTTCCAGATATTCGTACATTAGGTGTACTTTATAGTAAAGAGCATAACCAACAATGGTTTGAAAGTGCAGCATCACAAGCAAAAGATGTTGGGATTAGCTTGTATGGACAAACTGTTGCAAATCCAGAAGACCTCACAGGAGCACTTAATCAACTTATCGCTAAAGTAGATGCCATTTGGTTAATTAGCGATCCAATCGTACTTTTCAATGCCGTTCATGTGCAGAAAATTTTTGCAGAAAGTGCTGCCAAACAAAAACCCATATTTGCCTACAATACCTTATTTAGCAAGTACGGGGCAGTATTAACGATTGCCGCCGACATTCCCACTATGGGAGTACAAGCCGCAGGCTTGGTATCAGACATTATCGAACAACAACCGATTACTGATAAAGTGCAATTTCCTGCAGGTTCTCATAGCATTCTTAATCTCAAAAAAGTACAGGAATATGGCATAAAAATCAATCATGCCGCTTTATTTCAAATAGAGGAAATTATACAATGAATATAAAGAGTATACGTTGGAAATTGCTTATTAGTATGCTGAGTTTGATAAGTATCAATTTGGGTATTTTAACATACGTTCTGCTTCATTTACCAAATCCAAATGTAATTCCATTTGTGATTACGATAATAAGTTTATTAATCATTAGCTTTATTGTTATTTTATTGGTATCGACATCAATCTCGAAACCGATAGTCGAACTGACAGATTCTGTCCGTCTTTTAGCGAGTGGAAACTTTTCAGCCAGAATTCCAATGCCACGATTTGGAGAACAGGATGAAGTCAGTCAATTGGTAACCACATTTTCCCAATTGGGAAAAAAGTTTAAACGTTCTTACAAAGAACTTGAAGACAAAAAATTACATTTAGAAGACAAAGTTGTTGCAGTTAGCTCAGAACAGAGCAAAATATTGCAAGATATGACGGAAAGTTTTGAATATGTAAAACTCGTACAATTATCCTTATTACCCAACATGCAAATGGTAAATACTTATCTTCCCAAACACTTTTTTATTTGGCAACCAAAGGAGCAGGTTGGTGGAGATATGTTATATATGGACTTCTTTGAAAACGGTTTTATTGTGGCACTTATAGAGTGTAGTGGGGACAGTGTTCCAGCGGCATGTTTGAGCATGATTGTGATGACAAGTTTGAAAAAAATTACTAGGGATGAAGGATGTCATGTCCCTGGCGAGATTTTACACAATCTCAATATTATGGTTAAAACATCGCTTCAACAAGATAGTGATGATGCGACATCTGATGAAGGTTTAAAAGCAGCAATTTGTTGGATTAACCCTTCTAAGAAAACATTATTTTTTGCAGGAGCAGAGTTACCGTTGTATTATATTTATAATGATCAACTGAGTATAATTGCCGGTGAAAAACAGAGTTTAGCTTATCAAAAATCTAAATTGGATTTTCAATTTACCACACATCTTGTTAAAATTGAACAGAGCATCTCTTTTTACATGTCAAGCAATGGTTTATTAGATCAGATAGGTGGTTCAGAACGTATGCCTTTTGGCAATAAGCGTTTTAGAAATCTACTCATGCAACATCATCAGTGTGCATTTGAGGAACAATCTGATAAAATTCTCAAGAATTTTAATAAATACAAGGCAAAATATGACCGTACTGATAATGTAACAGTTATGGGATTTAATTTAGAATACGAAAAACTCTCTATGAGAAAAAAACAAAAAACTGCAAGAGACTTTATTATCCTTCCTAAAAAAGAACCTAATTCTTAATTAAAAATAGACTTTGTCCGTAACGATTTTCGCTTCGGACACTGAAAATGGCACTAAAACTTAGCAATAATTGGTTTTAGCTCGAAAGCATTTTTTCAATACCTTAATCAATTAATATGTCAGGAAATACTTTCGGAAAACTCTTTACACTTTCCACCTTTGGTGAAAGTCATGGTCCCGCTATTGGCGGCATTATTGATGGTTGCCCTCCTGGTTTAACATTAACAGAAGAAGATTTACAAATTGATTTAGATCGTCGAAAACCAGGAACTTCTCGACATACCACGCAACGACGTGAAGATGATAAAGTGAAAATCCTTTCAGGCGTCTTTGAAGGAAAAACAACAGGGTGTTCTATTGGATTACTGATTGAAAATACTGATCATCGTTCCAAAGACTACAGCGAAATTAAAAATAAATTTCGTCCAGGTCATGCTGATTATACTTATCAACACAAATATGGCATTCGTGATTATCGTGGTGGTGGGCGTTCATCAGCACGTGAAACAGCGATTCGTGTTGCAGGCGGGGGAATTGCTAAAAAATATCTTAAAGAACATTATGGTATCCAAATACGAGGTTATTTGGCGCAATTAGGAAATATTTCCATTGATTCAGATAATTTTGATTGGGAAACGATTAATTGCAATCCATTTTTTTGTCCTGATGCCTCAAAAGTGGCTGAATTAGAAAATTATATGGATGAATTGCGTAAAGCTGGCAATTCTATTGGTGCACGTCTCACAATTGTTGCAAATGCAGTACCTGTCGGCTTAGGTGAACCCGTTTTTGATAAACTTGATGCAGAGATTGCTTATGCCATGATGGGTATAAATGCGGTGAAAGCAGTGGAAATTGGTGATGGTATTCATTGCGTCTCACAAAAAGGAAGTGAACATCGGGATGAAATAACACCAGATGGTTTTTTGAGTAATCATGCAGGTGGTATTTTAGGTGGAATTTCGACAGGACAAGATATTATTGTCAGTCTTTCTTTGAAACCAACATCAAGTATACGTTTAGCAGGACGTACTGTTGATGTGAATGGGCAAGCGACAGAAGTCATTACAACAGGACGTCATGATCCTTGTGTCGGTTTTCGCGCTACACCGATAGCAGAAGCTATGTTAGCTTTAGTCTTAATGGATCATCTATTACGTCACAGAGCTCAAAATAGGATAAAATAAGTGTATTGGCGATTTTCAGCATTTTATTTTTTCTACTTTGCTAGTTTAGGGGCACTCATGCCTTATTGGGGGCTTTATTTAAAAGAAATCGGTTTTGATGCCCAAGCCATAGGAGAATTAATAGCGATTATTCTCGCCACCAAAATCATTGCACCGAATATTTGGGGGTGGATTGCTGATCACACAGGGCGTTCTATCGCCTTAGTGCGTCTAAGTTCTCTATTAAGCGTATTATTTTTTTTAGGTATTTTTGTAGAACAGAGTTACGTGTGGTTTGCTTTAGTCTTAGGCACCTTTAGTTTTTTTTGGAATGCCGCTTTACCCCAATTTGAAGCGATTACTATTGCCCATTTAGGCGAACAAGCTGAACGTTATAGTCAAATCCGTTTATGGGGGTCTGTCGGTTTTATTATCACAGTAACTCTATTTGGGTGGTTATTTGAATTTATCAGTATCACCTTATTACCCCATTTCTTAATTATCCTATTTCTTGGGATTTGGCTAATAACATTATTAATACCCAAAAAAGTTAAAGTACAACATTCTATTGCGACAGAATCTTTCTACCAAATCATCAAACGTCCCTCAATTATTGCCCTCTTTTTAACCTGTTTTTTACTACAAGTCAGTCATGGTCCTTATTATACTTTTTATTCCATTTATCTGGAAGATTATGGCTATAGCCGCAATTTTATTGGACAATTATGGGCTTTGGGTGTGATTGCGGAAATTTCTGTATTTTTAGTAATGCACCGCTTATTGATACATTTTAATTTAAATTATTTATTAATACTCAGCTTGGCGATTAGTGGTATACGTTGGCTCTTAATTGGATATTATGTTGAGTCTTTGCCAATATTATTCTTTGCACAATTAATGCATGCTGCTAGTTTTGGCATGTATCATGGCATACTAATGCAATTTATTCGTAACACTTTTCATGATAATCATCAAGGGCAGGCGCAAGGATTGTATAGCAGTTTAAGCTTTGGGGCAGGAGGCGCAGTGGGCAGTTTAATCAGTGGTTATACTTGGGAACATGTAGGAGCGCAGATGACTTATTTCGGGGCAGCATTAATTTGTTTGCTGGCGATGTGGATTAGTTGGCGGTGGGTAGAAATAACAAAATAATGTGGGTCGTGTGCGAATCGAACGCACGACAAATGGATTAAAAGTCCAGTGCTCTACCAACTGAGCTAACGACCCTGTCTAACTATAGAGGCTATTATAAGACTATTTTCAAAAAAAGCAAGTCTTTTTGATATAAAATTTTTTTATACCCCCATTATCAATGTACAAATAAGGCTAATACATCATTTAAAAAACGCATACCTGTCTCTGTGGCATGAATACCTTGTGTATCGCATTCTAACCATCCTCGTGCTTGCGCATGTTGCACAGTTTTTTCTATAGAAGTCAAATTTAAACCTGTATTATCTAAAAATTCTTGAAAAGTAAAACCTTCAACTAAACGCAAAGCATTTATCATAAATTCTAGTACTACTTCATCAACTGTGAGTCTCTCATGTTCTGTCACAAGAGCATTTAGATAAGTTTGCGGATCACGTGATTTTGAAAAACGAGTAATGCTATCTAAGCTACTAATTTTTCCATGTGCACCTGCTCCAATACCTAAATAATCACCAAATTTCCAATAATTGAGATTATGTTGACACTGTCCACCCAGTTTAGCGTAAGCAGAGATTTCATATTGAAAATACCCTTGTTCTTTTAAATACTGTTGTCCTGCAACTTGTATTTCCCATAATAAATCATCATTAGGCAAAAGATGGTAAAATGAACTATTAGCTTCAATAGTTAATTGATACCAAGAGAGATGATTGGGCTGAAAACTAACTGCTGTCTGTAAATCATCCAAAGCAGCGACAACAGTTTGCCCTGGTAAACCAAACATTAAATCTAAATTAAGATTAGTAAATCCTGCTTCTTGTGCAGCATGGATCGCAGAGATTGCTTCCCTGCGCCCATGAATACGCTCTATTTTTTTGAGCGCATTCTCATTAAAACTTTGTATGCCCAACGATAGTCGGTTAATACCTGCTTCTCGAAATTCTTGAAAACGTGTTACAGTGCCAGGATTAGCTTCTAAAGTAATTTCTGCATCAGAAAGTCGTACAATCCCCGATAATAAATTGTTAATAGCCTCCGGTGATAATAAACTAGGTGTGCCGCCACCGATAAAAATACTGCGAATAGGACGTTTCTCATTAGGTAAATCTTGTGCTAAGTCAGCAAGTAATGCTGTAATATAGTCATTCTCTGGTAATTTGCCCTGTAATTTATAGGAATTGAAATCACAATAAGGACATTTACGGATACACCAAGGAATATGGATATAAAGGCTTAGAGGGGGAAAGGTATGAAAATTAAACATAGTTATAACGGAAAAAGATAAATGAGTCATCAACCACAAACACAATATTTGGCTGTTTACCAAGTCTATCACCCTGATTTTAAACAACTCCAGTTATTTGGAGGGCAATTGCCCAGCGCACCAGATGAAAACAGGCGTTCTCATATTATTAATGAATTAGTTAGAATGGGTATCACAAGAAGTCTTTGTTTAATGGAAGCAGATGAATTGAAATACTATTCTTCCTATACAGAGGAATTTTTACAAAGAATACCAGAAGCAAAATGGTTACATTATCCCATTGTTGATATGTCAATTCCCAATAAAGCTTTTATGGCTGAGATTTTAAATAAATTGGATGAGTTGATCGCGGCTAATGAAAAAATCTATGTTCACTGTTTAGGTGGACATGGTAGAACAGGGACTGTCATTGGATGTTGGTTGAAACGGCATGGTGTTAAACAAGGGGACATTTATATGAACCTAGCCAAATGGAGAGCAGATACATTATTTGGAAAAGTATCCTCTCCTCAAAGCCCAGAACAATTTATGATGATAAATGAGTGGCAAAATGGATTATAAATAATAATCCTACTTTAGCCCGTTTTCTGGGCTAAGTGACACATACAATATTTCAGGAATCCAGATGTTACTTAATCGCGTTAATCAACACTTTGCTGCGAGTCTCGAACTTCATACGATAGCCAAAATCTCTTTAGCGCCCTATATTGTCCAAGCTGGACAAGTGATGGTCAAATGTTTACAACAAGGACATAAAATTTTAACTTGTGGTAACGGGGGCTCTGCGGAGCAAGCACAACATTTTTCATCTGAATTGATTAACCGTTTTGAAAAAGAACGGAAAGCTTTAGCCGCTATCGCTTTAACCACCGACTCTTCAAGTCTAACATCAATTGCTAATGATTATGCCTTTGAAAATATATTTTCTCGTCAAATTAATGCTTTAGGTCAAAAAGGTGATATTTTATTGGCTCTTAGTACCAGTGGGAATTCACCTAACGTCCTCAAAGCCATGAAAGCAGCACAGAGCCAACAAATATCAATTATTTTACTGAGTGGGCGTGATGGCGGTCAAATGGCATCTCAATTACAGAAATCAGATATAGAAATTCGTGTACCTGCTCATTCTACGGCACGTATTCAAGAAGTTCATTTGTTAGTTATTCATTGTTTGTGTGATATTATTGATTATGAGGAGGCATAAATATGCAATTATCAGCAAAAAAGAGTTTTTTTATTTTTTTAATGTTTTTGATAACCTTTTCTGCAGCTTGTTCGACAAGTGAGAATGAAATAGATAAAGAAGAATCCACACCTGTAGAAATAGC
>DAOVTJ010000164.1 GCA_030633165.1 Thiomargarita sp.
AGAAGCCCTATCACCCAAACAACGGTGGGTATTAAACGGGTCAGTTCTGATTCGAGAAGGTGTTTTACAACAAAGTGCAGTGGATGACATAGACAGTTTTTGTTCGCCAGAAAAGCAAATGCTGTTATTAAGTTTAATGTTACAAATTCATCATGAAGGTTTAATATTACTTGAATCAGGTGTACCAGTAGAACAAATATCTGATTTACCCCTATTGGCACGAGCAAGACGTATAAAATCAGAATTTAGCAGTGCTGATATTGAGAAATTACGTGATTTTGAACAAGAAATTCGGGCAGCTTTTAATAAAATTAGACTAGAATATGGCATGACAACATAACTTGGAGAAAAATAATGTCCAAAAAAAACGACAGGATGCGAACAAGTATATTCATCTTATTTTCTATATTTCTATTAAGTTCTTGCGGAAAATCTGATAGTTCTAATCAGCAGACTGCTTTAGAGCACACTCAAAAACATTTCGATGCCAATTATATTTGCCCAATGCATCCCCAAATTGTGCGTGATGAGCCTGGTAGTTGCCCTATATGTGGCATGAATTTAGTCAAAAAAGAAATTCAAGCCAAAGAAATGGAGATGAAAAAACCTAATGCAATGGTGATAATTCGTCCTGAAATTATCCAAAAAATGGGAATCAGAACCACTACTGTTAAACAAGCCGATATGCGAAGACAAATCAAAACAGTAGGTTATGTGGCTTATAACGAAGAAAAATTGGTACATGTTCACCCACGTTCGAGTGGTTGGGTCGAAAAACTCTATGTTAGACGTGAAGATGATCTCATTAAGCGAGGACAAACCTTATTAAAAATGTATTCCCCTGAAGTATTAGAAGCCCAACAAGATTTCCTCGTCGCTTTACGTGCCAAAAACAACGGAACTCGCTTTAATCGTCAACAATATCAAGATGCAATAGAAAATCGTTTACGCCTATTAGGTGTCCCTAATAGCACTATCAAAAAAATTGAACAGACAAATAAATCTATAAATAATGTGCCTATCTTTGCACCGCAATCAGGCACCGTGATTCATTTAAATATTCGAGAAGGGATGTATGTCACACCCAGTTTAGAAATGTTTAGTATTGTTGATTTAAGAACAATATGGGTAATGGTTGAAGTTTTTGAACATCAATTAGATTGGGTAAAAAGGAGATTGAAAGCCGAAATAAAAGTGCCTGCCTTACCAGGGCGTGTATGGAAAGGTAAAGTAGATTATGTTTATCCTGAACTTGAACCTAAGACACGTACTTTAAAAGTCAGACTTCGTTTTAATAATCCTAAAGGGCTTTTAAAATTAAATATGTTTGCCCAAGCGGTGATTTACGCTCCTCCCAAAAAAAATGTTTTAAAAATTCCGCAACAAGCTTTAATTGTTACCGGTGAACGTGAAAGTGTGATTATGGCAATGGGTGAAGGTAGATTTATGCCAAAGGATGTGAAAACGGGAATGCGTAGTCAGGGAGAGATTGAAATCTTATCAGGACTTAAAAAAGATGACAAAATTGTCTTATCTGGACAATTTTTGATTGATTCTGAAGCAAATTTGCAAGCGAGTTTTTTACGGTTTCGTCAAATGGAACATTAATGAAACTTAGAATATAAATTCAAATAAAATCATCATGCTAAAAAAATTAATCCATTGGTCCATCCACAACAGATTTTTAGTCCTAGTTGCTGCCTTCGTTCTCACAGGATGGGGTTTGGTATCTCTACAACACACCCCATTAGATGCCATACCCGATCTCTCCGATGTTCAAGTGATTATAAAAACCACTTATCCTGGACAATCACCCCGTGTTGTTGAAGATCAAGTCACCTATCCCATTACCACAACCATGTTATCTGTCCCAGGGGCACAAGTGGTGCGTGGCTACTCATTTTTTGGAGATTCTTACGTTTATGTCATCTTTGAAGATGGCACCGATATGTATTGGGCACGTTCCAGAGTCCTTGAATATCTCAATCAAGCCGCTTCTAGCCTACCAGCAGGTGTACAACCCCGTTTAGGTCCAGATGCTACAGGTGTCGGTTGGGTTTATTCTTATGCTCTCATTGATCCGACAGAACAACATGACATTTCTCAATTGCGAAGCATACAAGACTGGTTTTTGAAATTTGAATTACAAACAGTCCCTGGTGTTGCTGAAGTCGCCACAGTGGGTGGCATGGTGAAACAATACCAAATCATTGTTGACCCTGAAAGACTTCGAGCTTTTAATATGCCTCTCTCTGTCGTCACCCAAGCGATAAAAAATGCAAATCAAGAAGTCGGTGGCTCCGTTATCGAACTCGCCGAAGCGGAATACATGATTCGTACTCGTGGCTATCTTTCCTCTATCAAAGATATTGAAACCATACCCATAGCCGTTAGTGATACAGGTACCCCTTTACTCATCCGAGATATTGCCACCGTACAAATTGGACCAGAAATGCGCCGTGTTGTCGCAGATTTAGACGGTGAAGGCGAAGTCACAGGCGGCATTATTGTCATGCGTTATGGTGAAAATGCTTTAAGCACCATTGCGGCGGTTAAAAAGAAACTAGAAGAACTCAAAGCAGGATTGCCAAAAGGCGTAGAAATTGTTGAAACTTATGACCGTTCCGCCTTAATCAACCGTGCTGTCAACAACCTAACAGACAAACTCATTGAAGAATTCATTGTTGTTGCCATAGTTTGTTTTATCTTTCTATTTCACCTACGCTCAGCATTTGTTGCCATTATCACCTTACCTATTGGTGTTCTCATTTCCTTTATTATCATGCAACAACAAGGTATTAACGCCAATATAATGTCATTAGGTGGAATAGCCATAGCCATTGGAGCCATGGTAGATGCTGCCATTGTCATGATTGAAAATGCTCATAAACACATAGAACAGTGGCGACAAGCTCACCCGAAACAAAAAATTACAAATCAAGAACATTGGCAATTAATAGCCACAGCAGCATCTGAAGTCGGTCCTGCATTATTTTTCTCCTTATTAATCATCACTTTAAGTTTTATACCTGTTTTCACCTTAGAAGCCCAAGAAGGACGATTATTTGCCCCTTTAGCCTTTACCAAAACTTATGCCATGGCAGCAGCAGCAGGATTAGCGGTAACCCTCGTCCCAGTCCTCATGGGCTACTTTATTCGTGGCTGGATTCCCAGTGAAAAACACAATCCTATCAGTTGGTTACTCATCTTTATTTATAAACCCTTACTCAAAATTGTTTTATTTTTACCCAAAACCACCGTATTTTTAGCGTTTTTAGTCATGTTGACGATTTCTATTCCATTAATTGGCATCAATGGCATATTCAACCTATTTGGACTCGAACAATGGCGTAATCTTGACCCAAAAATGGCAAATGGCTTAGGATCAGAATTTATGCCAGATCTCTATGAAGGCGATTTGTTATATATGCCCAGCACATTACCAGGACTCTCTATCGGCAAAGCACAAGAATTATTACAACAAACGGATCGAATAATTGCCACCGTACCCGAAGTTAAAAGCGTCTTTGGCAAAATTGGTCGTGCTGAAACAGCCACAGATCCAGCCCCATTAACAATGATTGAAACTATAATCCAATTAAAACCTGAAAATGAATGGCGTTCTGGCATGACAGTGGAAAAATTAATTGAAGAATTAGATCAACTTGTTGATTTTCCTGGTGTCACAAATGCTTGGGTAATGCCTATAAAAACGCGAATTGACATGTTAGCCACTGGCATAAAAACACCTGTAGGTATCAAAATCGCTGGACCAGATTTAAAAGTGATCGAAGAAATTGGACGACAAATTGAACAAGTGATTATGCAAGTCAAAGGCACAACAAGTGCATATTCAGAGCGTGTCGCAGGCGGGCGTTATATCGATATTATTCCAGATAGAGAGAAAGCAGCGCGTTTTGGCTTAAATATTTCTGATATTAATGCCGTTATCAGCGCCGCAGTGGGTGGAATGAATATTACAGAAACGATAGAAGGATTAGAACGTTATCCTGTCAATTTACGTTTTCCCAGAGAAGTACGTGATGATTTAGAAAACTTAAAAGACCTACTGTTAGTCACCCCAACAGGTGCCCATATTTCATTAGTCCAAGTAGCTGAAATAAAAATCGTTGATGGACCACCAATGCTAAAAAGTGAAAATGCACGATTAAATGGTTGGACATTTGTAGATATTCGCGGAGTAGATGTCGGTACTTATGTGCAAGAAGCGCAAAAGGTAATACGCGCACAAGTAAAATTACCCCCTGGCTATTCACTCACCTGGTCAGGACAATATGAATATATGCTCCGTGCAAAAGCGAAATTAATTCAAGTCGTTCCTTTAACGCTATTTATCATTTTACTGCTATTATATTTAACCTTTGGTAATATGACAGAAGCTATCATAGTCATGCTGACATTACCTTTTGCATTAGTCGGTGGATTTTGGCTAATATTTTTCTTAGACTATAATTTATCCGTCGCTGTTGGTGTTGGATTTATTGCGCTAGCAGGTGTTTCTGCAGAATTTGGCGTAATAATGTTAGTCTATTTAGATAACGCCTTAGCCAAAACCTCATTAAATAATATAAAAGACTTAAAAGCAGCCCTGATAGAAGGTGCTGTGTTACGCATTCGTCCAAAAGCAATGACGGTAGCGGTGATAATTGCAGGATTGTATCCGATAATGCAAGGACATGGAACAGGTTCAGAAGTAATGCAACGTATTGCGGCACCGATGGTAGGTGGAATGATTACAGCACCGCTGTTATCTTTATTTGTGGTACCAGCAGTTTATTTATTGTGGAAAGGGCGGGGAATGAAGTCGTGATTATTGGGTAGTGATGCAATGTGAGTACATCCGACGTATTTTTGGGATATACATTGATGCATAGGATGTCATCTACACTAACTGATTTCTTTTTCTATCATCCACATTGCAACACTACCTGTTTTTGATGCTATAATTCTTTGAATTTTTTGCAACAACTCAAGGTAAAAAAATGCCCATTTTCCAAAAATCAGTTATTCAAAAACATTTAGCACATATTGAAGAAAAGCAACTTGATGCAGCTTTTGAAAAATTTAAAGAACAGTATAATAGTGATAAAATCAAATTGATACAAAAGCTTAAAGAAGAGGAATATCAAGATGGTTTTTTACGTGATATTTTTGTAGCGGTGTTTGGCTATACTTTAAAACCTGATGAAAATTTTAATCTGGTTAGAGAATTTAAAAATCAAAATGATGCTAAAAAGGCAGATGGGGCGATTTTGAAAGAAGGTAATGCCATTGCAATCATTGAACTCAAATCAACTAAAACTAAAGATTTAAAAAGTATCACACAACAAGCCTTTAATTACAAAAATAATCAACCACATTGTAAATATATTATTACTTCAAATTTTCAAAAACTGCGTTTTTACATTGATTATGCTAATGAATATGAGGAGTTTGATCTTTTTAATTTAGATAAAAAAGCATTTTCTTTGCTCTATCTCATTTTGAATAAAGAGTACATGCTTAATGATTTACCTTTACAATTAAAGGATGAGACTAAATGCCATGAAGAAAATATATCTGCTCAATTTTATAAAGACTATTCTACATTTAAACAGGCAATTTTTGCCAATTTAAAGCAAAATAATCCTCAATTTGATCAACTTTTGCTCTTTAAAAAATCTCAAAAATTATTAGATCGCTTATTATTTGTATTTTTTGCGGAAGATACGGGCTTAGTCTCGCCTAATTCAATAGCAAGAGAAATTGAAATGTGGGAAAAGTTGCAAGATTATGATGCTTATGATGCCTTATATAATCGCCTTAAAAAGTTTTTTCAACATCTCAATATGGGTTATCACTCATCAAGTTATGATATTCCCGCTTATAATGGTGGGTTATTTGCACCTGATAAGATTTTAGATAAATCGGTGATTGATGATGA
>DAOVTJ010000235.1 GCA_030633165.1 Thiomargarita sp.
CTGATGATTGGGTATTAGTACATGATGCTGCACGTCCTTGTGTGCGACAGATGGATATTGAAAAATTAATGACTAATTTGCTTCACCACCCAATCGGTGGACTCTTAGCGGTGCCAGTGCGCGATACAATGAAACGGGTGAATGATTTAGAAATTATAGAAACGGTCAACCGCGAAAATTTATGGCATGCGCTAACACCGCAAATGTTTCGCTTAAATGCTTTATCTAAAGCGTTGCAAAATGTTTTAAACCGTGGTGAAATAGTTACAGATGAAGCCCAAGCGATGGAAAAAATGGGACAACGCCCTATATTAATTGAAGGACATGCGGACAATATTAAAATTACTCACCCTCAAGATTTGAGCTTGGCAGAATTATATTTGCAACAACAGGCAATGAAAAACGATTACAATGAAGACTAAAAAAGCCATCGTGCTACTCTCAGGAGGGCTAGATTCTGCTACCACACTAGCGATTGCCAATTCACAAGACTATATCTGCTATGCATTGAGTTTTGATTATGGACAACGCCACAAGATTGAATTGAAAGCAGCCCGCCAAGTTGCCGCAAGTTTGGGGGTGGTTGAACATAAATTTATTTGCATGAATTTAGACAGCATCGGTGGATCCGCACTCACAGATACTAAAATTCATGTTCCTGTTTCAGGGCTCTCTAAACAAATTCCAGTGACTTATGTTCCTGCCCGTAATAGTGTTTTTTTAAGCTTAGCACTTGGTTGGGCGGAAGTTTTATCAACTTATCAAATATTTATTGGTATTAATGCGGTAGATTATTCAGGCTATCCTGATTGTCGTCCAGAATTTATTACTGCTTTTGAAAAAATGGCAAATTTGGCAACTAAAGCAGGCATAGAAGGACATAAATTTCAAGTGCAAACCCCACTGCTAAATTTAACGAAAGCCCAGATTATTCAAGAAGGTTTACGTTTAGGGGTAGATTATAGTTTAACTATTTCATGCTATCAACCCAATCAGGCTGCAGAAGCTTGTGGGGTTTGTGATGCTTGTCGTTTACGTGCTAATGGATTTAGAGCATTAGATATCGCTGATCCTACTCTATATATAAGCTAAAACTGCCAGAGAACAAAAATGCAACAAACAACTGCCTTTATTAAAGGCTTTCAAAAAACCATCAAAGCATTAATTAAACATACCCAAACACTATATTTAAGTGATGAAGTGCCTTGGGTGATTGGCTATAGCGGTGGTAAAGACTCAACTGCTATCTTACAATTGATGTGGTATGCCATTTCGGAATTACCTAAAAAGAAACATATTAAACCCATTTATGTCATTAGCACAGATACCTTAGTTGAAAATCCAATCGTTGCGTTATGGGTCGAAAAGTCTTTAAAAGTAATGAAACAGGCGGCTATTGAACAGGATTTACCTATCACTCCCCATCGTCTCATCCCAGAAGTGCCTGATAGATTTTGGGTCAATCTTATTGGGCGCGGCTATCCAGCACCACGCCCTAAATTTCGCTGGTGTACTAATCGCCTGAAAATTAATCCCTCTAATAATTTTATTAATAATGTCATTCGGCAAAATGGGCAAGTCATTTTACTTCTCGGCACTCGCAAAGCAGAAAGTGTGGTACGTGCGGCTAATATGGAAAAACATGAGAAAACCAGTAGCCGAAAACAATTTTCAACCAATGCGAGTTTACCTAACAGTTGGATTTATACCCCTATCGCTGATTGGACAAATGATGATGTTTGGATGTACATTACACAAGTCAAAAACCCTTGGGGACATGATAACAAGGCACTTCTCAACATGTACCAAGGGGCAACAGCTGATGGTGAATGTCCATTAGTGGTTGATACCAGTACACCGAGTTGTGGAGACAGTCGATTTGGATGCTACGTTTGCACAATGGTTGAACAAGATAAATCTATGCATGCGATGATTCAAAATGATGAAGAAAAAGAATGGATGCTTCCCCTGATGCTGCTTCGTAATGAATGGTTAGATATCAAGGAAGATCGAAAACATCGTGATTTCCGACGTATGAATGGAAAATTAAAAGTATTTTCTGGACGCCTAGTACATGGTCCATATAAACAAAATTATCGAGAACAAATCTTAGGTGCAGTCTTAAAGGCGCAAATTGCCGTCCAAAAAAATGGACCAGCAGAAGTGAAAAATCTTGAATTAATTTCTTTTGAGGATTTAGAAGAAATTCGTCGAATTTGGGTAATGGAAAAACATGAGATTGAAGATAACTTACCTCAAATTTACGAACGTATCATGAAAAAAAACTATCCAGGCAAATGCTTAGATGATAATCAAGTTTTTCAAGCAGAAGATATCGCTTTTTTAAAAGAAATTTGTAAAAATGATGATTTACACCATTTTCAACTCATTCGTGAATTACTAGATCTTGAACAACAACATCGCACAATGGCACGCCGCGCTGGACTTTATGAATCACTTGATAATACTCTTCTGCGTAATGCCTTTACTAATGCAGAAGAAGCGGAAGCATTTGCATTAAGACGACAAGCCGCACTTGATGAAGTGCGGGGAGAAACTGATTCCATCCCAAAAGAAAATTTAGTCCTTTTCAGTTGATAGTTTATCAATACTAGTAGGGTGCGTCTTATGTACTAATGATATCTAAATAAGAGATGTGTAAGAGCACCTTACTCTAACTGATTTTATTGCACTACTATCGCTTTTTGAAAAAAGAGAACATGCTTCTTTTCAACTTACCTAGTCTATTTATCCAGGTTTGATTGTTTAACTGTCGTATGTGTTCTTGTAATTGCTCAATGCTTGAACTGGCAATTTCCAATTCTTGTGTTTGGTGTTTATATGCAGCTTCTTGTTGTGCTTGTTGTTTATAAGCTTCCTCTTGTAGTTGAACCACTAACCATAGCATTTTTTCATGCTGTGTCTTACTTTTCGGTCGAGCATAAATAGAGTCTGGACTAATAGAAAAATCTCCACTTGAGTTTTGATTAAAATGCGGACTGTAATAAGGATCAGGCTCTCCTATTTTTGGCCAGCGTTTCTGCATAAACTCAATTTCTTGAGCAAAACGCTTTTTTTTCAATGGGGTATCCTCTTGCCCCCGACTCTTAGATTCATGGTGATAGAATAACACTTGTGGCAAAACCAAATGTCTATAATTCTGCTTTAAAAGTCTCAAGCAAAAATCCACATCATTAAAAGCCACAGCGAGCTGTTCATCAAACCCCCCCACTTTTTCCCATAAGCTTCGCTTAATCATCAAACAAGCACCAGTCACCCCTGAATAGTTTGCTACAAAGCTTAGCCGATCAAAATAGCCGCTACTATCCACGGAGGAATTAAAGTGACTATGATGGGCAATGCCGCCTTGACCGCAAATGATCCCAGCATGTTGTATGGTGTCATCATTATATAATAGTTTACAACCAACACAAGCAATGGCTTCACGTTGTGCATAACCAACCATTTCCTCTAACCAATTGCTGGGGCTGATGAGTTCTGTATCATTATTTAATAATAGTATTAGACTGCCTTGTGCAACCTTTACAC
>DAOVTJ010000099.1 GCA_030633165.1 Thiomargarita sp.
CAGTTCTCATTTTAAATGATGAACCTGCTGAAATAGAAGACGGTGAAGCACCGTATATACCACCAGAGGAAATATCAGTTATTGAAGCACCGTATATACCATATATACCGTATATACCATATATACCGTATATACCATATATACAACCAGATGAAATTATCACAGAAGAGATAACAGAAGAGATAGATGAAATTATCACAGAAGAGATAACAGAAGAGATAGATGAAATCATCACAGAAGAGATAGCAGAAAAGATAGATGAAATCATCACAGAAGAGATAACAGAAGAGATAGATGAAATTATCACAGAAGAGATAGCAGAAAAGATAGATGAAATTATCACAGAAGAGATAGCAGAAAAGATAGATGAAATCATCACAGAAGAGATAGCAGAAAAGCCCATTTTGGAAAATGATGAGAATAAGATCACAGAAGTGGCGGATATAATACAACCAGGTGAAATTAAATTTACAGCCCCCTTGTATAGTCTGGATGGTCAGAATGTTACAATCACTATTGAACGTGTTGGTGGAAAAGATGGCAGTATATCATTCGAATACGATTATAACGGTCAAAAAGGTACCATTACTTGGGCAGATCAAGATATTCTCCCTAAAATTTTCACATTTCCCATTCCTATTGAAGAGGTGATTATAACACTCAAAGGTCTTAATGATCAGATTATACCACCCATCACTATTTCTCCATTACAAACAGTTGCTTGTAAGATGGGGTGCAGTCCAGGTAAACCTTGTATTTGCTTTGATTTACCACAGAATAATCAATTTATTAATATTGGAGATCCTCTAAAACTAACTTTAAACCTTGATGTACCGCAACCGAATAGTACTGAATTTTTTGACTTATATGTCGCTTTCAAGCTTCCATCAAAAGATGATTTGTTTTATTTAAATCAACATAGCATCAGTAACAACTCAGCGCCATTCAAAACGAGGATAGGGCAAAAATCCGAATCATTTACAATTTTGGATTTTGAACTTGATGCGTGTGTCGGTGGAGATTATACCTATTATGCTGCTATCGTTCCTGAAAATAAAGCGATGGACTTTAAAAACACCGCTGATAATGTTATAGAAAGTCACTTCACATTGGAAAATAACTGTGCAATTTCTGAAATTGCGAAAGAAATCGAAGATTGCACAGTGGGTTGTATTGAAAACAAACCTTGCCTATGTTTTAATAAACAACCCAATAAAACTTTTATTCCAGTGGGAGAACATTTTAAGTTGGATTTAAACATTAAGATGCCTCAAAATGACAGTGTTAATGATTTATATGTGGCATTCAGCCCTCCCTTTAACAGTCATCATATTTTTTTAACTGAGGAATCAATCACTTATGATTCACAGCCTTTCAAGAAAAGTATAAAGCCACAATCAGACACACTCACAATTTTTGATTTTGAGGTGGGAGAGTGTCTGGGTGGAAATTATACCGTTTATGCCGCTTTTGTTCCTGAAAATGAGAATTTTGATCTTAATCAACTTTCCTCTAATATTGCCAAAATTTTTATCACCTTTGAAAATAAATGTTATTAAATCTCAATACAAATAGGATATCTCATGTTTAGGACTTGCTTAAAGATTATTATTTATTTCTTGTTTTTTGGTTCAAGTGTTGTTCAGGGGGCAACTGTCAATCTGACAGTTGATAAAAATAATGTTAATGAAGGTGATATTTTCACACTCACTGTCTCATTAGATATCAACCCTGGTGAAGATACAACGGGTTTGTTAGGTGTTATTGTTGTTTTTACAACAACTGGAACTGGCAGTGATTTCGCCTCATTGCCGTCTTCGACAAAACTTGATTTGAATAATCGCAGCGATTCTTTTCCTATTCAAGTTTTGAAAGACAATCTTACAGAAGGAAGAGAAACTTTCAATTTCAAAATCGGTATTCTTCCAGTGGGTAACGGTAATATTATGCAGGGTCATAATATACAACAAATCACTGTCTTAGAAAAACAATTAGGGCAACTGCAATTCGGTTCATCTGGCTATACTGTGGATGAAAACAGCTCGAGTGCCACTATTACAGTTGTACGCACTGGGGGAAGTGATGAATCTATCACTGTTAATTATACGACCAGTAATGAGACTGCACAATCTGGAACAGATTATCAATCAACAATGGGGACTCTTAGTTGGCAGGATGGTGAAAGCGGTACCAAGAACTTTACTGTTCGTATTCTGGATAACACAAAATCTGATGGTGATAAAACGCTCAAATTACATTTGACAGGTGCATCACTTAGTGATGCCAGACTTACCATTTTAGATGATGAATCAGAGCAGATAACAAGCGGTGAGGAAGAAGATGAAAACACCAGTGTAAAGACAAATCAACGTGATATTGGTAACGTGATTGGTACAATATGTGATTCTAAGTATATCAGTAGTAACTTAAAAGAAACTTGTGACAAATTGATAAAAGCTGCTGATAATGCTCCTAATGAATTCAGCCAAGCTCTTCCCCAACTTTTACCTGATGAATATCGAGCGCAAGCCTACCTTGCCTCAGAAACAACTGCTACCCAATTTAAGAATATTGATGCCCGTTCAAAAGTGTTACATAACGGTCATAAGGGTTTCAATGTGTCAGGGTTGAAATTAAATGTAAATATGCAAGGGACACAATTGCCTAATCAACTGTTAAATAGTTTCTTGCAATATGCAACGGATGAAACGACAGAAGACATTATGGCTAATTTTAGTCGTTTAGGCATGTTTATCAATGGTGAAATAAATTTTGGGGATAAAAACACGACTGAACATGAAGTAGGCTTTGACTTTAGCACAGTGGGATTAACAACAGGGGTAGATTATCGCTTTACAAAGAATTTCGTGGCTGGTGTTGCATTAGGTTACTCCAAAAGTGAAACCAATTTCAATGAGGGGAATGGGACTATAGATAATGATGGGTATAGTCTAAGTTTATATGGTACTCATTACCAAAATGATGCGTTTTATATTGATGGCGTATATAGTTATGGTCGTAATAGTTATAATAATTTACGCAAAATTGTTTACCACATCGGAAATACAGATATTAATCAAACTGCCCTTTCAAATAATAAAAGTACTCAACACGCTTTTGGCGTGGGTATGGGCTATAATCTAAATCGAAATGCTTTTAATTTTACGCCAAATATTCGTATTGACTATATACAAACGGATGTTGATGAAATTCATGAAAAATTCGCAGCACCGTTAGCAGCAGGTGCAGGTTTAGAGGTGGTGGTACAAAAGCAGAGCCTCAAATCATTAATGCTAACATTAGGCATTCAGGCGGATTATGTGATGAGCCACTCCTGGGGCATCTTAATTCCACATATTGACTTAGATTTGGTACATGAATTTGAAAATGACTCCCAACAAATGAGTGCATCTTTTTTAGCAGATGCGAGTCATGAAAGTTTTACGTGGTTATCTGATTCACCTGACAAAGATTATTTTAATCTAGGTTTCGGTGTTATGGCACAAATGAATACTGGAAAATCAGCATTTCTCCGTTATGAGGGCACTTTGGGTTTACGTGATATTAGGCGTCATGCCATTATGGGTGGTGTCCGCTTGGAATTTTAGATTTTATGGGTGCGTCTTAAACGCACCCTACGCACTCAATTGGGTGATTGTAACGCAATAGCAATAAGTAATCGTAAATCAATAGGGGGATTAGCGCGTTGACTATAACGACTAAATAATGCTACTGCTGTTTCATAATCTTGGTGAACAATATGAGCTAACATTGATATCATCAACAAATAATTGTTTTCTTTAGAGGCTTGAATATTATTTGGAAGCAAGAAGCTTGAGAAATGCAATATTTGCTCAAAATTGCGTTCTCCGACCGCTTGATATAAATTGATCCAATGACGAAGATGTTGGGGTAATTTAGAAAAACAGGGGCTTGACTTAATATGGGTCCAAATATTTTCCATTTCTGTCGGTGATAAGTAAGGCAAGGTACTTTTGGCTAAAAAGTGTAGGTAAGGTAGCCAGCCTTTTTCCAATTGAAATGAAAACAATTTTTCATCCACACAAGCATCTTGATGAATGTCGACATTACGCAACATTGTTTTGGTGTAATCCTCCAATCTGATAGAAGGTGAACCTTGTTTATCAGCATGTCTCCATTGAAAATATTGATGAATCGCGATAGCTTCTCTCGCATATCTTCCAGTTTGTAAATATAAATTCTCACTAATGACTAAAGGTTCTATACGAACTGATTCATTTTCTAATATTTTCATGAGGGGAGCCGCCACCCACTTTAAATTATACAATTCCGTCACATCTTTCTCGAGATATCGAGTACGTACTGCCCCTAATTCAAGTACTGGGAAATAATCAGAATTAGCTTGAATAGGGTATGACTGAAATAAGAAATCAAGTGATTGTTTACTCCCCAATTTACGTAATTGAATATCTTGTAGGTTAAAAATGCCTATGTGCGCGAGTTCAGCAGCCAATTGAGGATGCGTAAAAAGATTTTTACTGGGATCGCCAATTTTCCCCTGTTTTTTAGCAATAATCAGCATATCACCTTCACTTGGAAAATAGATCGTATAATCTGAAAAAATAGGAGAAAGCGCTTTGATAATAGAGGCAAATAATTGAATATCAATTTCGTAAGCTTGAATCCATTGAACAAATAAACCTGTATCATTCAAATGATTTTGAATTAAGGCATAAAATTCTTGAGAAAATAATCCTGCAACGCCACTAACCCAAGGATTTGAGGGTTCAGATATGATGATGTCATACTTTTTTTGATGGTTAGTAAAGTAAGCTTTAGCATCTTCAATGTGAATATGACTACGGGGATCATTAAAAACCTTGGAAATACGTTCTCCAAATCCTTTTGCTGCTTCTACCATCGCAGGTTCAATTTCAATGGTATCCACTCTTGTCAAAGAGGGAATGGATAAGAGAACTTCACTAGTCATTCCAGAACCAAATCCTATTGTTGCAACTGTTTTCGCTTGTTCATGAAGTGCCCAAGGTAAAGCAGCAAACAATATCATAGTCGGTTCATCACTTGTGGGCTTTGAATAACCAATAGAGGCATCAGGTTTACCATTAGTGCTAATAAGACGAGTACCAGAGGGATATTCAATTAAATCAATAGATGCTGTTTTACCATCTTTGTGGAATAAAATGGTATTATCAGTAGATATTTTTCCATTACGATACACACCAGAAGCCATTTTAATAGGATCTAATTTCACCCATAAAACACTTGCCATTAAAATCGCACAAGCTGTTATCGCCACGAAACTCCATCGTTTTTTATTGAAACTTTGACCCGCATACCATAAAAGCACCAAGCCAAGCAAAATATCCACTCCACCACCAATAGTGATTAAGTTTTTAACCCCTAATGCTGGCATAATCAATTGAATGCCAATAATAATTCCAATGATCGCGCCAAGTGTATTAGCCGCATATATGCGACCTATTGAGCTTTCACCATATCCTTTTGAGATTAAATAATAAGTGAGTAAGGGCAAAGTCATGCCTGCACAAATCGTAGCAGGTAACATAAGGATTAAAGCGATACCATGACTAAACACATTAAACAGGGTATAACCTTGATCAGTTTTTGTTAAAGCACTTAAAGCATAACTCATCCATTCAAAAGAATACCCATAAGATATTAATGTTGTTAATGCTAATATACCCATAGCAATTTGAATCAACCCTAATGTTTTTATTGGGTTAGTCAAATGATCTATACTCTTTCTGATCCAATATCCACCGAGTGCTAAACCAAGAATAAAAGCACTTAACATCAGTTCAAAAGCGTATGTGGAGCTACCCAGTACTAAACTTAGCATACGTATCCAGCCGATTTCATATAAAAATGAGGCAGCACCTGTTAAACCAGCACATAGCAAAACTGCGACAAAGACTTTTTTAGACAACTGTTGGTCAGCATTTTTTTGAGAGATTTTGCTGGGAAAATCCTCGCGGCGGCAAAGTAGCCAAACCACAAGCGCAAGAAAAATATTAATCAAGCCTGCTGTTAGAATAGTCCCTGGTAAACCCACCGCCCCAATCAATACAAATCCACTAACCAAAACGCCTATTGCTGCGCCTAAACTATTACTAAAATAGAGAATAGCAAGAGAATGCCCAGGCGTTTCTGGGAAACGACGGATAATACCTGCACTCATTAATGGAAAAGTCGCTCCCAATAAAATGGATTGTGGCAGGATAAGAAATGCAGCTAAAGTCAATTTAAAAAAACTAATTGTAGTCGCTGATTCTAATTGAGGAATTGCACTTAAATAAGCAAAATCAGTGACTTGAATAAATAAGGGATGAAATATAATCGCGGATAGTCCAATTAAACCTTCAATGATGGCATATCCCAGTAACACATTACGAATGCGATGACCATAGTGGCTTGCTGCCCAAGCCCCAACTGCCATACCGCCCATAAAAATAACCAAGACCACAGCTTGGGCATAAGCCGCATGTCCCAAAAATAATTTGAGATAATGCGTCCAAATGGATTCATAAATCAAACCTGAAAATCCAGAAATGGCAAAAATTGTGAAGTAAAAATAGCGTGTCACTAAATTGTTTATTCGTATTTCCATAATTATTCTGTTATGTATTCATCCATAAGTATAAACGAAGCTCAGCACGGGCTGCTTTGGAAAAAATTAATGTCACCGTGCCAATTATCGGATAAAATAGGACATTTTTGGGCTTATTATAAAAATAATAATCATATAAAATCCCATAACCAAAAAAACCAAGCGTAATCATGTAAAGAAACCCTGATTTCCATTTTCCCACATAATACCGATGTACACCTAGCCAACCAAAAAAAATAAGAGCAAGATAAGCAATGAGATATGATTTATTCTGTTGGGAAGGTTCATTTAATGATTTTTTTTCTTGAATCATTAATTTATCCTTAAAATGAGTTAAAAATAGACTTGTCCATCACTTTTTAGCTTATATTTATGTCTGTGAACAGAATTTTTCAGAGATTTTATCACAATAGCACGATTTCAATTTTCAATTCTAGCAGTAATTATATACGAGAATTCATACATGGCATCGTTTTTCGCCCTCTAAATAATATCAATCTTTTATCGTTTTTTGTCCTAATGCCTTTTCAACAGCATCTATACGTGCTTGACAGTTTTTATAAGCTTGTGTTGCCTCTCCGACCATGCTAACCAAATGATCAATATCAGGTTCTTTGGTATCACGCATTGTTTCAGCAATCTTTTTAAGTTTTTGGTAATTTTCTTTATAGTTTTTTGCAGACATCATTTTTCTCCATTTTTACAAGCCCATCTTTAAATTCAATAATTAAGACTGGTTCTTGTTCAGCCATAGCCTTGCTTGTAAGCACCTTACTTTGCTTATTTCTAATAATCGTATAGCCCTGATTTAAAATGTTTTTTGGATCACCCAATAAGATTTTTTCCATCATCAATTTTATTTGATGACGTGCTTCAATAATAAGGCGTTGACTATCATGGTTAATCGTTTGCCTTAAAAAGCCTAAGTCTTGTCGATGTGTGCTTAATAGCTTTACTGTTTGCTCACGAATTCTCATGAGAAGACGTTCATTATTTGCCGTTGCTGTATTCAACAGATGATCAACAGAATTTATAATAAAAAGCCATGCTTGCTTAGCATTCTGTGCATTTTGAATAATTGTCCCAGAAATATGGGTAATAACCAAACTGGGTGTATGACAAATTTGATTGGCAACTTCATCTAATACTGTTCTATCTCTTTCATGACCAATCCCAATAATCACAGGCAATGGCGCCATGCAAACTGCTTTAGCAATATCATATTCATTTAATTGGAACAAATCAGCCTGCGCACCACCGCCACGAATGAGCACCACCGCATCAAATTGTTCGCTTTGATGGGCTTGATTCACTAACTCAAAAGCTGCAGAAATATCAGTCACCGCCTTTTTGCCTTGAAAAGTAGCAAAATAGTAATGAAATTCACATAATTTCAAATGTGATAAAATATCGGCTTGACTTTTAAAATCGCCTAATCCAGCTGCTTGTTGGGGTGCAATCACCGCCACTTTACAAAATTCCGTTATTTTTGCAAAATCTTGATTTTTGTTATAAATACCCTCTTTTTTCAAGCGTGCTCTAATACGATTTAATTTAGCCTCCATTTCCCCTAAAGTAAAACTGGGATCAATATCTAAAATATCAAGCGATAAACCATAACGGGGATGATATTCCACACGTACCTGTAATAATACTTTAAAACCAGCTTTAAAAGGCATCCCAGTCTGTTCTTCAAAACGATTCTGTATCTTCTTAACCCTAGAATTCCAAATTGTGGCACGTATTTTTGCATCTTCTTGACCAGAACTATCATAACTAATGAGATCTATATATAAATGTTGAACCCCAGAAATCTTGATAATTTCTGCATGAACCCAATAACGTCTATTATGTTGTTCAGCAATGGTGTTTTGAACACTTAATAACAAATCTTTAAGTGAAAACATTTCTTGAACCACATTATTAGAAATCAACCATTTAGCAAAAGGTTTAATATCATAATCGCTAGGAATAAACCATTGTTTTCGTTCCCCATCAAATTTTGCGCCCAGCTTTTTCACTTCATCCTTTTCAGAATAGGGGCAATCTAAAAAAATCTGTTCTTGAGTCATTAAAATTATCTCTCATAAAGGGTAAATCTTTGAATATTACAAGCTCAACCCTCAAAAAAACAAAAATTGTTACGTCCGCCTTCCTTTGCCTGATACATCGCAATATCTGCATTTTTTAGCAAATTTTCAACATCATCTCCATGTTCTGGAAAAAAGCTTATGCCAATACTGGCACCAATACCTA
>DAOVTJ010000097.1 GCA_030633165.1 Thiomargarita sp.
GCAAAGGTGTACATTTCCAGACATCAAAAATACGTTTGAGTATATATTCATGTCCAAAAAATTGGTGTGGCTCAGTAATGGGGGGGCCAACAACAAAAGGACTGCTATGCATCGAGATTAAAGTAATAGGCAAATTTTGTGAATCAAAGATATGCCCTAGCTTAAATCCCGCCGCTAATAGCAATTGCTCACTTTCTTCTGAATTTAAATTGAGATGACGGGCGCAATGTACCACATGTTCACGTTCAAGTGGTAAGCTCACATTATCTGTTAACCATTCAACGACAATATCACGACGCACCTTAATTTTTTTAGCCAATTCTACATTGCTTATATTGTTGCGTCTCATATAGGCTTTTAGTAGCTCTGCGAATGAGGGCATGAATAAGTATTTTTTTTCTCTTAATGTTATAATATTATGCTTTGAAGAAAATATTCACAGCATGTAAATGGAGTGCAGGCCAGAGGAGTCAATTGATGTCCATCTTATCCATGTTATTTTTGTGCATAACCAGTTTTGCCAGTACTGTACAGGCAGCTAATATGGTGGTGATTCATTCTAATATCACCCAATTATTCCCCAGAGGACAATTACTTGATTGTCAGACTTCTATTAATTTGCCAACCGATGCCAAAATTACAGTTGTGTTTGGTAACGGAAATGTACAAACAGTGAGTGGCCCATTTCAAGGTAAAATTCCAAAAAAAGAAAGCAACATTACTTTGGATAATGATACTTTAGTCACAAGTTTAGCTCAATTTGTAGTTGAAAGAGAAACTATTCGCGAACTTGCCCCCCACCCAAAAGAATTATGGATGGTAGATGTTAGCACATCTAAGCATTTTTATTGCATTGCGCCCTCGTCCCAAGTGATTTTATGGCTGCCTGAAATTCAAAGCCAAAGTGCGAGCACTTTAGTCATTAAACATGCACCTACTGGGGAACAAACCGAAATTGAGTGGCCGGCTTATCATACAACACTAAGTTGGCCTAGCAGTTTGCCCGTTCAATATGGTGATATTTATACGGTTAAAATAAAATATCATAGTAGAACGACTTTCAAACAATTTGTATTATACCAATTACCTGAAAGTTTACCTACTAATTCACATAAAATTGTTTGGATGGTGGGCAGAGGATGTATTCCACAGGCGAATCAATTGTTGGCAAGTTTACATTAATTTTAGCTTATAGGAGATATTGGCGTTATGCCTAAAAATGCTTTTTATGCACAATCAGGCGGTGTGACCGCTGTTATTAATGCATCTGCATGCGGATTGATTGAAACTGCTCGCCAACATCCAGATAAAATTGGTAAAGTTTATGCAGGACGTAATGGTATTATCGGTGCACTCACAGAGGATTTAATTGATACGAGTCAAGAATCTGATGAAGCAATTGCTGCTTTGCGTCATACACCATCAGGTGCCTTTGGGTCTTGCCGCTTTAAATTGAAAGGGTTAGATGAAAGTAAGGCTGAATATGAGCGTTTGATTGAAGTATTTAAAGCGCATGATATCGGTTATTTTTTCTATAATGGTGGTGGTGACTCTCAAGATACGTCGCATAAAATATCGCAAATTGGTGAAAAAATGGGTTATCCCATTATATGTGTTGGTGTGCCTAAAACGGTTGATAATGATTTACCTATCACCGATAATTGTCCTGGTTTTGGCTCTGTTGCCAAATATGTTGCAGTATCTATCCGCGAAGCCAGTTTTGATGTTGCTTCTATGGCAAAAACATCGACTAAAATTTTTGTCATGGAAGTGATGGGGAGACATGCAGGGTGGATTGCGGCAGCAGGTGGTATCGCAGCTGAGAAAGAAGGCGATGCACCGCATCTGATTTTATTTCCAGAAATCGTTTTTGAACAAGAAAAATTTTTGGCAAGAGTTGATGCGGCTGTGAAAAAATACGGCTATTGTTCCATCGTGGTATCAGAAGGTGTTAAAAATAAAGAGGGCACATTTTTGGCTGAAGCGGGTAGTCGTGATGCGTTTGGACATGCACAATTAGGTGGAGTTGCACCTGTCGTTGCCCAATTGATTAAAGAGAAATTGGGCTATAAATATCATTGGGCGGTTGCAGATTATTTGCAACGCTCTGCTCGCCATATTGCTTCTAAAATGGATGTGGAACAAGCTTATGCTTTAGGCAAAGCAGCAGTCGAATTAGCATTATCTGGAAAAAATGCTGTGATGCCAACCATTGTGCGTACTTCTAATACACCCTATCAGTGGGAAATTGGTATCGCAAATTTGGCAGATGTGGCGAATGTGGAGAAAATGATGCCCAAAAACTATATTACTGAAGATGGCTTTGGTATTACGGAAGAATGTCGTGCGTATTTGCAACCCTTAATTTTAGGTGAAGATTATCCGCCATATAAAGATGGTTTACCACAATATGTGGTATTGAAAAACGTGGGCATTGCGAAAAAATTATCAACTGTCTACAATTTAAAATAAAGTTTAGTTCACAACGAGAAATTCGCTTTTTTCATAAAATTTGATTGATTAATTATGAATTTCCAAGAACATTTTCAAGGCCGTTTTTCCAATATGTTACGTTGGCCACAATTAGACCAATTATGGGATAAGGTTTATGAACAACCCAATGATTGGTATATTTACTTTGTGGGTGAACTTGTACCAACAGCACCAGTGGAGGCTGTTGAATTAAAGCAATTTATTCAAGAAGTTGATAAATTATTGCATAAAGAGCATGATTATGATTATTGTGGGATTGTCTACGCAGATAATAAAGAAAAACCCACAATGATTAAAATATTTGATCCAAATAATCTTGGGGCGGTTTGTGGTTCGAGCGGCTCTGTCGTTCCGCCTCGCTGGTTACTGACACGCATTCCACCAGAAACAATTATTGATAATGCACCTACACCTGCAAATCGTAAACGGTGGTGGCAACGTTTATTTTATAAATAAAGAGGTATCAAAAGTGAAATTAAAACCCATTATAAGTGCTGTTAGTATTCTTGGATTTATTAGTCCGAACATTTCTGTGGCTAAAGAATTTACAACCAGTGTTAGTATAAGTGGTCTTGTTCAGGTAGAAGCCCAGTTTAATCAGGATTATGATGGGACTGATACCAGTGACTTTGTTGTTGATGAAGTGGATTTAGTCATAGAGGCGAAAGTGCATAAATTTGCTAAAGCGAAAATTGGCTTTATTTATGAAGAAGATGGTACACCGCTAGAAATAGATGAGGCGTTTTTGACTTTAGGCAATGCCCCACTTAACTTAACCGTAGGACAAATGTATGTGCCGTTTGGAGATTTCTCATCGCACATGATTTCTGATCCACTTACCTTAGAATTGGCAGAAGCACGAGAAAAAGCGGCGCAAGTCAATTTTGAGGCAGGATTGGTTAATGGTTCTGTCTATATTTTCAATGGAACAACCCAAGAAGATGCACAAGATAAGATTGATCACTATGGTGCCAATATTGGTTTTTCACGAGATTCAGAAAATATCAGTTATGATCTTGGTTTACACTACATCAGTGATCTTGGGGATAGTGATGGTGTGACAGATGTATTGCCTGATGACTTCACTAATTATATTGATGCTATCGGTACACATATCAATCTGAATATCGGGGCTATTAGTCTTTATGCAGAATATCTGACCGCCTTGGATAGGTTTAATGTTAATCAGCTCTCTTTTAATGGGAAAGGTGCTAAACCACAAGCTTGGAATGTAGAATTGGGTTATAGCTTTAAAATGGCTGCTAAAGACATGACCATAGCTTTAGGCTACCAAGGTACTGAAGATGCATTGGCTATGGGACTACCAGAAACACGTTACTTAGTTGCAGGTTCCATGGAAATTTATGACAATACGACATTGTCTATAGAATATAATCATTCTGAGGATTATAAGCAAAGCGAAGCTGGAACAGATAAAGAGGTGGATAATTTCACTTTCCAAATAGCAGTGGCCTTTTAATTCAGTTATGTTGGAGTTTGTATAAGTGAACTCCAACATATAATTTTTATAGGTGAAGCAAATTGAGCTTACCATGTTTTGATAAGGAATAATCGATTCTATGACTTCACAAGCATTAGCAATCAGTTGCGAATTTTTTCCCCCGCGCACAGAAAAGGGTGTGCTGAATTTACGTAAAACTCGTGAACAATTGCAAGTATTACAGCCCACCTATTTTTCAGTCACATTTGGCGCTGGGGGCTCTACGCAGGAAAAAACGTTTGACACCGTTGTTGAAATTCAAGAGCAAACCGATTTTGAAGCAGCGCCACATTTATCTTGTATTGGCAGTGGTCGTGAAAATATTCTAAAATTATTGCAAGCTTATCAAGCCCATGGCATTCAACGCATTGTTGCTTTGCGAGGCGATAAGCCGTCTGGATGGGCAGGAAAAATAGGTGATTTTAGCTATGCCAATGAATTAGTTGAATTTATTCGCGCAAAAACAGGAACACATTTTCATATAGAAGTTGCAGCTTATCCTGAATTTCATCCAGAAGCGCAAAGTGCGAAAAAGGATTTAGATTATTTTAAATCTAAGGTAGAAGCAGGGGCAGATAGTGCGATTACACAGTATTTTTATAATGCAGATGCTTATTTTCGTCTGCTAGATAGTTGCGCTAAGCGTGGTATTGATATTCCTATTGTACCAGGTATTATGCCGATCGCTAATTTTGAACAATTGGCACGTTTCTCGGATATTTGCGGGGCAGAAATTCCACGTTGGTTACGAACACGTTTAAAAGATTTTGAGGATGACAAGACGGCGTTGCAAGATTTTGGTGTGGATGTGGTGGCAAAATTATGTGAGCGTTTATTAGCTGGGGGAGCACCAGGCTTGCATTTTTATACGCTTAATCAATCAGCGTTAATCTTGAATATTACAAACCGTTTAGGTGTTTTGAAAAGGGACTAATTAAGTAGGAGGTATCTTACGCACTAATAATCTCCAAAATTGCGTAAGACATCTCTACTCTATTATTGAGTTTTTTGACTGCGCTGTGGGAATTCTCTAAAAACATCCCGTATTCGTTGTGATTTGACAATGAAAATCATCAATAGTACATCAACATAAATAAAGATGAGACTTACTTCATTAATTTTTTTAAGATCCAATAGAATAAATAAAATAATGAGACAAAATTCCAATAAAAGACTTGTCAATAATAAAATCCGTCCTTGCCGCCAGATCCAAAGTATGAAAATAGAACGTGTTTGAGGCACACGTCTAAATATAGCAACCATTACCAAAGCAGCAGGGAGAGTTGATAATAATAAAAAGAGACTAAAATGTTTGTGGGCAAAGTTTACCAGAAAAGGAATTGAGGAAATTATAGGCAAAACAAAAATAAGAATGTGCTTCAACAAGTAAAGATCAATTAAGACTAAAATCAATGGTATTTTTAATACATCATGTTCATTATAATCTTCAAAACTATACATTATTTTAGTTCTATCTGTAAGGAAGAGGTCATCTCAGTAATTAATGAGACAGGATAACGATTCCCTGCTAGATAATCATCTATACAACGCAATACCATCGGGCTGCGTGAATTTGAAAGAGTAGCTACTTCATCTCGTCTTAACCATAGTGTATGCAAAATACCAGTATCTAAAATACGTTCTGGCTCGTGGCTGTGATGTCGTCCACAATAACATATCCGCAAATAAGTGAGCTGATTGTTCGGGCTTGTGTAGTAGTAAAGACCAACAATGGCTTGCGGTTCAAAATGCCAAGCTGATTCTTCTAAAGTTTCACGGGCAACCGCTTCAAGCAATGTTTCACCCTCATCCCAGTGTCCAGCAGGTTGATTAATCACACATAAGCCATTTGATTTTTCTTCAACCAATAAAAACCGTTGCTTATATTCAATAACACTAGCAACTGTAATATGAGGTGTCCAATTAATCATTTTGACCACTCCTTACCTAACATATTTTCTAACTCCGTCTCACTAAAGCCTGCTGCCAATCGCGCTTCTCTGTTAAAAGGAGGTTTAAAACGTCCTTTAAAATGTTGTCTCACTAAGTTTTGAAAGGTGGTTTCTAAATTTAAACTACGCTCAGCACAACAATGGGCAAACCAACGTGAGCCTATTGCGACATGTCCAATTTCATCTTGTAAAATTATTTCTAATATTTCAGCAAGATGCTGTAAACCTTGGGTTTGAAGCTTAGCGATAATCGGCGGGGTGGCGTCTAAACCACGCGCTTCTAACAGTCTTGGTACTAATGCCATTCTTGTTAAAACATCATCTGCCGTTTCCATTGCCATTTCCCATAAACCATTATGAGCGGGTAAGTCGCCATACGCATAAGATAAGTGTTGTAATTGTTTTTCTAGTAAAATAAAGTGTGTCACTTCTTCATCTGCAACTTTCACCCAATCATCATAAAATGCCTTAGGTAAATCACGAAAACGATAAATAGCATCCCAAGCCAAATTAATTGCATTAAATTCGATATGTGCTAACGCATGTAGCAAAGCTGCTTGTCCTGTGGGTGTGCTAATTTTTCTACGTGGCACTTCTCGTGGAGAGACTAGATGTAAAGATTTTGGAAATCCTGGGCTTACAATTGCTTCTATAGGATGAGTTGAGTTTAAATCTAATTGTCCTGTTCGCCAAGCTTGTACAGTTGTTTGGCTTAATTGTACCTTTTCAGTGGTTTCAGTAGCCATAATGCAGCGGTAGGCTGCGTCAAATAGATTCTTTATCATTATATATCCCGCTCTGTCTACACAAATATTTTAATTGATTTTTCACTACCCGTTTTTATATTGCCATTCTATCTTCCACCCTGTCTCCTGTGCCACAAATCCATCAGCAACACAGATATTTGGAATCGCAACTAAAGTATTATTGAGATAAATCAAAGGAAGAAATTGTCTTTGCCAAGGCGGCATTTTTGCCGCTTGTAATAATTTTTTCACTACGCGTAAATGTCCATGCCAACGCAATGTTTCACCGCCTTGCCGAAAACGTATGTCTAAGGATGTTCCAGCAGGCACTGCTAATCCCTCTCCTTCCACCTTTTTTACTGTTAATTTGCCCAATGCTAACTGTAATGATTGTGGTAAAGTCCAAGAGAGAGCATCTTGACGAGTGGGTAAATTCGGCATCGCAAATAAAGATTCACGATAACGACGTACTTCACCACCCTGCCAACGGACTAGAGGTTGACGATCTTCTTTAGCTGTTAATACATCACTGAAAATATGTTTAAGTTGTACCGTGGAAGGAATGGGTAAGCTGAGGTTTTTGATCCAAAATCGTAAAACATTGCGTTGCCGTGCTTGACTGAGTTGCAACAAACTTGATAAATATAATTGTTCAGGACTATTGCCTTCACAGGTTTGTAAATCATTAGCAGCTAAAATTTGCACTAATTCATCGGCTTCGGCTTGATGGCGAGCTGCACGGCACAAAATATGATTAATGCTGGACCAACGGTGCTGTAAAATTGGCATAATATCATGGCGTAGAAAATTACGATCAAAACGAGTATCGGCATTACTGCTATCTTCTATCCAGTGTAAATCGTTTTTGACAGCATACTCCTGTAATTCGGCGCGAGTGTACACTAATAAAGGGCGAACAAGTTTCCCTTTGCCTAAATTACTTTCAGAGGGCATCGCTGCCAAACCTGCAATACCTGCACCGCGTAATAATTGTAATAATAGTGTTTCAGCTTGATCATCAGCATGTTGGGCTGTTAATACTATATCATTTTGAGCAAGACATTGGGTAATCGCATCATACCGGGCTACGCGAGCGTTGGCTTCTAAACTGTCTCCAGGTGCAATATGAACATTGACGTGTCTCACCTCACAGGGTATCTCTAAAACTTTACAAATTTCTTGGCAATGTTTTGCCCAATAATCAGCTTGGGCATGTAAACCATGATGAATATGAATAGCTTGTAGCTTTAAGTGTGAACGTGATTGTGCGAGCGCATGTAATAAGACATGTGAGTCCAAACCACCGCTATAAGCTATCCATAAATTTTGGGTTGCTGTAATGGTTTTGAGAAAAGGCTGAATTGAAAAAATCATTTTTTAAGTGTCAAGATAATCTGATATTTTTTCTAATAAGTCTTTGGCTTGAAAAGGCTTAACCAAATATCCTGTTGCACCCATCATTTTTCCCCAAACTCGAATATTATCTATATCTTGAGAAGAGACAATCACGACAGGAATGGATTTTGTCTCTGGATTTGTGGTAATCTTCCGAGTGGCTTGATAACCATTTAACTTACCTGGCATGATAACATCCATAAGAATTAAATCAGGGTGTAATTGATTTGTCTTTTCTATACCTTCTTCACCAGTAGATGCTTTAGATGTTTGATAGCCTTTTTTTTCCAAAATTTTTTGAATGATCCTAACTTCTGTTGGTGAATCATCCACTATTAATATATGAGCCATAATTTTATTCCTTCTTTATTATTACAATTTAACATAAATGTTTAAAACACAGAAATCTTTACATTCAATACTTATTACGGGTTGTTCTAGTGGTATAGGATATTGTGTGGCGCATGCTTTAAAAAAGCGAGGCTATTTAGTTTTCGCAACAGCACGTCAACCACAAGATGTTGCAAATTTACAACAAGAAGGTTTGGAAAGTTTTCTTTTAGACTTGAGCGATTCGCAGTCGATTCATAAAGCGGTGCAAACGGTGTTAGAACAGACTGATGGGCGACTTTATGCTTTATTTAATAATGGTGCTTATGGGCAAGCAGGGGCTGTAGAAGATTTAACCCGTGAGACTTTACGTCAACAATTTGAAACAAATTTCTTTGGAACACATGAGTTGACCCGTTTGATAATACCCATAATGCGTCGCCAAGGTGAGGGACGAATTATTCAAAATAGCTCAATCTTAGGATTGTTGACTATGCCTTATCGCGGTGCTTATAATGCTAGTAAATTTGCTTTGGAGGGATTAAGCGATACCTTGCGTTTAGAATTAGCTGGTTCTGGTATTTTTATTTCCTTAATTGAACCAGGACCAATCATAAGTCGTTTTCGTGCCAATGGTTATGCGCGATTTAAACAGCATATTGATATTGAACACAGTGTACATCGTTCGGCTTATGCTAAAATGGAAAAACGACTTGA
>DAOVTJ010000084.1 GCA_030633165.1 Thiomargarita sp.
AAATTCTGTTTATGAAAAGTTTTTTCAGGGATTTTCTGTAGAAATTGCCGATACACATGGGATTGTCTATACACCGCAACCGATTGTTGATTTTATGATTAAATCTGTTGATGAAATTTTGCGGAAAGAATTTGGTAAAAATTTATCTAGCAAAGGAGTGTTTTTCTTAGATCCTTTTGTAGGTACAGGCAACTTTATCGTCCGTTTAATGAGAGAAATCGCAGCACAAGGGCGAATGGGATTAAGACATAAATTCAAAAAAGAACTGCAATGTAATGAAGTCATGCTTTTACCCTATTATATTGCATCAATGAATATTGAACATGAATATGTTGAATTAATGAAAGAATATTGCCCTTTTGAGGGTATTTGCCTAGCTGATACCTTTGAATTAGCCGAAAATAATCAAACAGAACTATTTGTTCCAGAAAATACAGAAAGAGTAAAAAAACAGAAAGAGACTGATTTTACTGTGATTATCGGTAATCCGCCATACAATGCTGGACAAGCTAATGAGAACGATAATAATAAAAATCGTAAGTACAAAACGATTGATGGACGTGTTAAAGAGACATATAGCAAGGATTCTAAAGCTACTTTGAGAAAAGCCTTATCTGACCCTTATGTGAAGGCTATTCGCTGGGCTTCTGATAGAATTGAGGATGAAGGGATTGTGGCTCTGGTGACTAATAATAGTTTCTTGGAAGGGTTATCATTTGATGGCATGCGTAAGCATCTTGAACAAGATTTTTCATCGGTGTATGTGCTAGATTTAGGTGGAAATATCAGAAAAAATCCTGGCAAAACATCTAATGTTTTTAATATCATGGTCGGTGTCAGTATTAATTTTTTTGTTAAATCATCTGCAAAAAAAGGGATATTTTATACGGATGTTGGTGATGCGTTAAAAAAACAAGATAAATTGGATTATTTGAGTAAAAATACTCTTGATAGTATTCAATGGAAACTAATTCAACCAGACCAGAAAAAAACTTGGCTAACAGATGGTTTACAGCCTGAATTTGATGATTTTTTGCCTTTGGGAACTAAGGAAGCTAAGGGGGCTAAAACTGAAGTGGACGGTGTTATCTTCAAAACTTATAGTAATGGCGTGAAAACAAACCGTGATGCTTGGGTATATAATTTCAATCAAAATATTCTTGCAGGCAACATGCAATGTTGTATTGATACTTATAATAACCAAGTTGAAAAGTGGGTAGATAGGAATGATATGGAAGCCAAGATTGATGATTTTGTGTTGTATGATGATAGGCGTATTAGTTGGAGTCGAGATTTAAAGCTAAAATTAAAACGAAAAAAATTTATCAAATTTGATAAGAAAGAAATTAGAATATCTTTATATCGTCCTTTCATAAAGTCAAATTTATCGTTTAATTTTGGAATGGTAGATGTTCCTGGGCAATTTCCTAAAATATTCCCAACACAAACCACTGAAAATATGGTGATTTGTTGTACCAATTATTCTCAAATACCTTTTGTTCTTCAAATCATGAATTGTATTCCTGATGTAAATGTTGGTGGTCGTCCAAGCCAATGCTTCCCCCTCTACACCTACACAGAAGACGGATCCCGCACAGAAAACATCACAAATTGGGCTCTAAATCACTACAAAACACACTATAATGACAAAAAAATCACCAAAATAGCCATATTTTACGCGATTTACGGAATATTACATAAACCAGCATATCGTGAAAAATATGCCTTAAATCTCAAAAGAGAATTGCCACGTTTACCCATGATTGACGATTTTTGGGCATTTTCAAAAGCAGGGGAAAAATTAGCAGATTTACATCTCAATTATGAAGACAAAGAACCTTATGATCTCAAAATCATTGAAAATCCCAAAGTGCCTTTTTCTTTGAAAGTTGACAAAATGAAGCTGTCTAAAGATAAAACTAAGCTGATTTATAACGATTTTATCACTTTAGAGGGCATTCCTAAAGAGGTTTTTGAGTATAAATTAGGAAATCGTTCTGCATTGCATTGGATAATTGACCAGTATAAGGTGAAAAAGGATAAAAGAAGTGGGATTGTTAATGATCCTAATCGAGAAGATGATACCAGCTATATTTTAGAATTGATTAAGAAAGTGATCACCGTTAGCTTGGAAACTGTGGAGATTGTTGAGGGATTGAAATAATTTCACAACGTAATAAATCATTAGCAACGATATTTTTTATGGAAAAATGAATTATGTCTAAAATTACTAGAGATTTAAAGCCTAAAGTAGTATTGATTACAGGTGGGAGCAAGCGAATTGGGGCGACTATTGCACGTTTGTTACATACTGCTGGTATGAACTTAGTATTACACTATGGACACTCAAAAACTGCAGCATACGCTTTACAAGCCGAATTGCATAAACAACGTTCGGATTCTGTACTGTTATTGCAAGCTGATTTACACCATACAGATAAATTAACGAGTATGGTACAGCACACTATAGAACATTATGGACGTTTAGATGTATTAATTAATAATGCATCTACTTTTTACCCAACACCGATAGGTAAAGTGCTAGAAAAAGAGTGGGATGATTTATTAGGAACTAATCTAAAAGCACCATTTTTTCTTTCACAAGCTGCTGCGCCATATTTAATTGAAAATCAGGGCTGCATTATTAATTTAGTCGATATTCATGGAGAGCGTCCTATGAAATTACACCCCGTTTATTGCACAGCAAAAGCGGGTTTAGTAATGCTCACTAAAACATTAGCCCGAGAATTAGGACCAAATGTGCGTGTCAATGCTGTCGCACCTGGTGCCATTTTGTGGCCAGATAATGGTATGAATGAAGATAGTAAACAACGAATCCTTGCCAATATTGCCCTAAATCGTCAAGGAGAACCGAAAGATATTGCTCAAACGGTTTTATTTTTAGTGCGTGATGCGGCATATATCACAGGACAAATTATTAATGTTGATGGTGGGCGTAGTTTGAATCAGTAGTTTTATTAAGTGTAGGGAATACACCCTACACAAGATTAGCTACTCTCTAACAACCCTCAAGCCAATACTATCAAAGTGACCTGCTGGCATCCACCAAAAACGACTCGCTGAACGCACGCTTGTTGGTAAATCGAATACATTTCCACTACGAATGGCAATGCGCTCTGCTTCCTTATTATTTAATAAACAGAGCTCCTCTTTACCCTCATATTTATTTTCATATTCTGAACAAGTCCATTCACCGACATTGCCCACTGTATCATATAAGTCAAATGGATTCGGTGCAAAAGAACCCACAGGTGCAGTTTTTTCATTATCCCACGAACTGCCACAACCATCACATAAAGCTTGTTTTACACCAATCTTATCGCTATCCCACCAATATTCAGTGATTGAACCTGCTCTGGCGGCATATTCCCATTCTTTTTCTGTTGGTAAGCGATAGTTTTGTCCTGTTTGCTCACTTAACCATTGGGTATAAGCTATAGCATCATACCAACTGATATTTATGACAGGACGATTTCCACGTCCCCACCCCTCATCACTAGGTTTCGTTCTACCCACAGCATTGGCAAATTGGTCATATTCTGCAAATGTTACCTCATAACGACCCATCGCAAACTGCTTAACAGAAACTCTATGTACTGGGAGTTCAGTTTCTTGACCTAATACGCTTCCCATTTCAAATCTACCTGGTGGAATCCATACCATGTCTGGTCCGATATTTCCATTCTGCAAATTATCATGAAATCGTCCTTCTTGGAAAATCTTTTTAGCAATTTGATTCTCAGTTACCCCATATTGTAAGTCTTTGAGAGTATCTTGCTGTTCTTCAATCATCTCTTCTTGTTTTCGCATGGCGCTTTCTAACTTTCTAACGCGTCGTTGCAATGATTCCACCGCAATATTCATTTGTAGTAATTGCGCTTCAACAGGTATTTCTTGAGATTGTGTGTTTGCGTATAAAGGTGTGGCTAGCAGTAACAGTGCTATAAAAATGGGCATTTAGATTGATGTCCTTTTGTTATTCAGAAACAAATTTTATTATGACTATAAAAGATAAATCTGTCAATAAAATTTCTAAGCCAATTCAAGATCAATTTTTTTCTCTTCTAAATCAACCCGTACCACTTTGACATGTACACGATCTGAAAGGCGATAAATTTTTCCACTAGATTCGCCTGATAAACAATGACCAATGGGATCAAAATGGTAATAATCCTCTCGCAAAGCGGTGACATGGATAAGTCCATCCACAAAAACACCGTCTAATTCTACAAATAAACCAAAAGCAGTGACACCGGTGACAATGCCATCATATTCAAACCCTATCTTATTTTGCATATATTCACATTTTAGCCAACTTATCGCATCTCGAGTGGCTTCATCAGCGCGACGTTCCGCCATCGAGCAATGTTCCGCAAAATTTTCCATATCATTATTTGTATAAGAAAAATCTTGAGGAAGCTTGCCTTGTAAACGATGATGAATCGCACGGTGTATTAGTAAATCAGGATAGCGCCGTATAGGAGATGTAAAATGGGTGTATGCAGGATAAGCTAAACCAAAATGGCCTTTATTTTTAGGCGTATAGACAGCTAATTGTAAACTGCGAAGTAACACCGTTTGAATTAAGCGTAAATCAGGACGTTCTTGAACTTTTTCTAAAAGTTTCGCATAATGAGAAGCTTGTGGCTTATCTTTACCCCATAATTTTAAACCAATGCCGTTTAGAAAACTTTGTAAAGCAGTTAATTTTTCTTCAGTGGGTCCTTCATGAACACGATATAATAGCGGCATTTTTTGTGCAGCTAACCATTCTGCTGTTGCCACATTCGCTGCTAACATCATTTCTTCAATTAATCGGTGAGCATCGTTACGAATAAGAAGCACAATTTGCTCAATTTTTTTCTGTTCATTAAAAATAATGCGTGGTTCACCGGTTTCAAACTCAATAGCGCCACGTTTTTTACGACGTTTTAGTAGCAATTGATACAATTGATGTAAATTGTCAATTTGTGGTAATAAGTGTGGATATTGAAAATTGTCTTTGTTGCCATCCAAAACTTCAGCGACTTCTGTATACGTTAAACGCGCAGCTGAACGTATCACCGCTTTAAAATAACGGGTACGTCTTGTCCGTCCATACATATCAATGGCTAATTCACAAACAATACATAAACGATCCACTTTAGGTTTGAGTGAACATAATGTATTAGATAAGATTTCAGGCAACATCGGGATAACCTGATTTGGAAAATAAACCGAGGTACTGCGATTTTGAGCTTCCAAATCGATCTCGCTATTCATATCCACATAAGCTGAAACATCCGCAATAGCTACCTGTAGCAGCCACCCCTTACCCCGAGGTTCACAATAAACGGCATCATCAAAATCCTGTGCATCTTCACCATCAATAGTCACAAAAGGGATATCGCGCATATCCTCACGCCCTTCTAAAAGAGCTTTTGAGATTTTTTTAGTAAATTGAGTCGTTTCTGCTAATAGCTCCTTTGACCAAAGATGTGGTAATTCGTGGGCACGAATCGCGATGTTAATTTCCATACCAGGCGCACGTTCATTACCGATAATTTCGATAATTTCACCAAACGGTGGATTATATTTAGTTGGTGGGGTCAATAAACGTGCAACAACAATTTGACCATTTTTAGCTTTACCCTGTTTTTTCTTACCTTCAATCAAAATACGAAGCGGGATGCGTCGATTATCAGGTTGAACAAAAGCAACATTTTGTCCTTTTTTATGAAAATAATGCCCAACAACTTCTTGCGTATTGTGCTCTAATACTTCAACCAACGCTCCTTCGCGCCGTCCTTTATTATCAATACCAATCACATTCAATAAGGCACGATCACCATGCATTAAGCGTTGCATTTCCTTTTGGGATAAGAATAAATCCTTCTCCCCATCATCTGGTACTAAAAAACCATATCCATCAGGATGCCCAATCACACGTCCGCGTACTAAATCCATTTTCTTATCTAAACCATAAGCTTTTCGACGATTACGAATTAATTGACCATCACGCTCCATCGCCCTTAAACGACGACGTAAAGCTTCTAAATGATCTGGTTTACTTAATTTAAGTAATGTTGCAATCTTTGGCAAAGTGAGAGGTTTACCCACTTCATCGAGATACTGCATAATAAATTCACGACTGGGAATCGGATTTTTATAATTTTTCGCCTCTCTCCCCGCAAAGGGATCAACTTTTTGAGGGGATTTTTTTTTGACTCGAGTCATTGACTTTATTTTTCTCTCTATGTAAAATAAGAACACTCAAAGCCGAGGTGGCGGAATGGTAGACGCGTTAGCTTCAGGTGCTAGTGGGGGTAACCCCGTGAAGGTTCAAATCCTTTTCTCGGCAAAATGTCTTAAAATCCATGCATTTGTAAAAACGCTTCATTAATCCCGACTGCTTTAGGGGCTTCTTCCCCAAGCAATAATCGTTCTAAATAACGCGCAATAATATCCACTTCTAAATTAACGCGTTGTCCTACTTTAACTTTATTTAAAGTTGTCATACTGATCGTGTGTGGCACAATATTCAATGTAAATTCAGCATCTTGCACTGAATTAACAGTTAAACTGATACCATTCACACAAATCGAGCCTTTTTGAGCAATATATTTGGCTAAATTCTCTGGAACGTGAATATGTAGGCGTATTGAACGTCCATCATCATAACATTGAGTGATTGTACCAACCCCATCAACATGCCCACTAACAATATGTCCACCTAAATGTGTTTGAGGCGTTAGGGCTTGTTCTAAATTGACTTGACTGCCCATACTTAATTCGCCTAATGTGGTATGTGCTAAGCTTTCTGCTGAAATATCCGCCCAAAACCCATCACCTGGCAACGTTATCGCTGTTAAACATACCCCATTCACCGCAATGCTATCACCGACTCGTGTGGTGTTGAGATCTAATGTTCCAGTTTGTACATATAAACGTGCATCGGTGCCAGTGGATTGTCTTTGTGCTAATCGCCCAATAGCTTGAATAATTCCTGTAAACATAAAATGTTCTTTATTAACATGGTTTGTTTTTTATCGTATCATAACAGATGAATAGAATAAGAACAAACTGATAACTCAATATTCCCATAACAATAGGAGATTAACTATGCTTGTTATTTATTCATTGAAGTTCGTGAACTTTTTAATTAATTCTTCATTGATGAGAATATTTAAGAATGAAATCCAAAAAACAATGGTTAGAAGAAGTAGAGTCGTTATGTGCAGAAGTGGAGCCCGAAGATGGCATCAATCCAAGATTGTTGCTTCGTAAGTCTACAAAGACAAGCAGTCACCGCAAAACATACCAAGTTTGTAAACAAGCAGAAAAGACATTGAATCTTGTTTTAGCGGGTGAACCTGCATTACGCGAATTAATGGTTTGTGCTGTAAAGCCCAATCCAGATAGTACACATCTGTTAGTGATTGTCGCAGCAAACTCAAATTTTGTTCACTTAGATGAGAATGATGTATTGAAAGCCCTTAAACAAGCGGGAGGACGCTTACGTTCAGCGCTCGCCACTGCCCTCAACCGCAAACGAACACCGCTACTCTCTTTTCACTTTAGAGTCTTGAATTGTTAAAGATTCAGTCTACTTCCCACGCGACACGTGGGAATTATTTTAAGTGATTAAAGTGCAAATGTGTTATAATACTTAATACTATACACTAAATACAGATAACTGAAATGTGGTTTAAAAATATACATATTTATCGTTTTTTACATCCATTCACTTTAACCGCTGATACTTTGCATGAAGAACTTAGCCAAGCAGCTTTTCAGCCCTGTGGCAAAATGGATATGGAAAGTATGGGTTGGGTACCCCCTTTAGGACGTGATAATGAGTCTTTGGTACATACTGCTAATAACTGTATCATCTTCACATCTCGTAAAGAGGAAAAAATATTGCCTGCTTCAGTGATACGTGAATTTGTTGCTGAAAAAGTTGACGAAATTGAAATTCAACAAATGCGTAAAGTGCGTAAACGTGAAAAAGATGAAATTCGTGAGCAAGTTCTTTTTGATTTAATACCACGAGCTTTTACCCGTTCTCATTATCTATTTGCCTATATTGATGTTTCAAATGGTTGGTTATTGATTGATACGCCAAGTGATAAAAAAGCTGAAGAATTGATAGGCTTTTTACGCCAAACTTTAGGTAGTTTGCCAGTCGTTCCGCCTGCTGTTCAAGAATCTCCTGCTACTGTGATGACAAAATGGCTCGTTAATCAAAATCATTCTCCAGCAGATTTTGACTTAGCTGATGCTTGTGTATTAGCCGCTCAAGAAGGTGCTGTGGTAAATTGCAAGCGTCAAGATTTATTAGCGGAAGAAATTCAAGGTCATTTAGAAGCGGGAAAATTAGTGACACGCTTAGCTTTAGAGTGGAATGAGCGTTTAGGTTTAATTTTGGATGAACACTTGGTTATTCGACGTTTACAAGCTTTAGATTTGATACAAACGCAACTGAATGATGCAAATACAGAAACACCAGAACAACGTTTTGATGCTGATTTTGCTATTCTAAATTTAGAATTAGTGCCTTTTATAAAAAGGATATTTGAGGTTTTTGGGGGTGAAGACGAAGCGGTTTATGCCAAAATGAAATAAATTTATTCCCTCCTGCTGGGAGGGAATAAATGCTAAGGCAAATGAACAGGTGGCGACGGTGTCCAAGCAAGGGCACGGTGTTCAACCACTACTGTTGTATAAATACCACCACGCACATTAAATTCAGCACGTAAACGCATAAAACGTGGTGCACAAGCCGCCACTAAATCTTTAAGAATTTGATTAGTGACAGCCTCATGAAATGTGCCTTCTTCACGATAAGACCAAATATAATTTTTCAAAGATTTTAGCTCAAGACAAAGATTATCAGGTACATAATCTAAAAATAAAGTGGCAAAATCGGGTTGCCCCGTTTTTGGACATAAACAGGTAAATTCAGGCATACGAATATGAATAGTATAATCATATTCATTATTTGGATTATCAAATGTTTCAAGTGTTTTACTGGGCATAATTTTTCTTCAAATTTTTATACATGGCTTGTCGTTGTCGTTCACAAAAATCATCTGCAGCATTATAATCTTGCATTTTGGCACTATGATTGCGTACTGCACATTCAAGTAATACAGCCAAATTACGACCAGGCGCAACGGGTAAGTATATTTCTGGAATATCGACACCAATAACTTTGCGAACACGAGAATCGCCTTGTAAACGGTCAATCTTTTGTAAACGTTCCGTAGTCATCTGCTCCAAATATACAATTAGCCGTAAATATTTATCTTTTTTGGTTGCACTCTCGCCAAATAAAGCTTGTACATTCAAAATACCTAAACCACGTACTTCTATAAAAGCATTCATCCCAAAAGGACAAGAACCACTTATCGTATTAGGCGCAATTCTAGAAAATTCAGGAGCATCATCTGCAATTAAACGATGACCTCGACTAACCAATTCAAGTGCAAGTTCACTCTTACCTGTCCCACTATCACCCATAATCAAAACTCCCATACCGAACACATCCATAAAAACACCGTGCAAAGTGTGGCGTGGAGATAGTAGGTGAGGTAAGTTTATGTGTAGATAATTAATAAGGTTTTCACCAGATAAATCCGAATGAAATAAAGGAATGTGTTGATTTTCAGCAGCTTTTAGTAAATCTGCAGGCACTTCATGGTTATCACCTACTATAATGGTGACCAAATTTTCCTTTTCAAATAATTTCTTGAGGTAATCTTGATACTCATTTTTATCCAGACGTTCCAAATAAGTGATTTCGTAAAACCCAATGATTTGAATTTGGTGAGGGTGAATATGGTTCATATAACCAATATTGGCAAGGTGTTGATCAGATTTCAACACAATCTCGCGATGTCCCGTTGTCTGCCCTGCCAACCAAGTTAATGCTAAATTCTCAGCATGATTTTTAAAAAGTTCATCAATACTAAACAGGATCATTAGCTTGCCAGTCGGTTAATAACTGAAATGTTTCCCTGCAATCTTGCGCATGACGTAACTTATCACAAAATTCCTTTTGACTAAACATTCGAGCTAATTGCGCCAAAATTTCTAAATGTTCATCCGTCGAATTTTCTGGCACCATCAAAGCAAACAGTAAATCGACAGGTTGTTTATCAATAGCATCAAAATTAATCCCTTTGTCTAATTGCAAAAAAGCCGCTAAAGTAACAGTGCTGTGAGCCACTCTGGCATGAGGAATTGCGATACCTTTGCCAATACCTGTACTGCCTAATCGTTCGCGCCCCAATAAGCAATCAAAAATATCATGATTTGTCAGTAATGCTTCACTTGCAAACAATTCACTAAAACGTTCAAGAACACGTTTTTTGCTATTGGCTTGTACATGACAAAATATTCGTTCTGGGATGAGAATGTTTGAAATTTGCATA
>DAOVTJ010000104.1 GCA_030633165.1 Thiomargarita sp.
GAAATTTAATTGATGTAATGGATCTTTTTGAAATGGTGGGCAAGATAAACCCTTGCCCACCCTACGAAGACATTTTTGAAAATTTCATTGATGTAATGGATCTTTTTGAAATGGTGGGCAAGATAAACCTTTGCCCACCCTACGAAGACATTTTTGAAAATTAATTGATGTAATGGGGATTTTGGAAATGGTGGGCAAGATAAACCCTTGCCCACCCTACGAAGACATTTTTGAAAATTTCATTGATGTAATGGGGATTTTTGAAATGGTGGGCAAGATAAACCTTTGCCCACCCTACAATGGCTAATATTGCCAAATTCATATAATTTTTGGAGAAAAAAATGGAAGTTATTCCACTAAAATATGGCAAAATATGTCTTACATTTTAGGCGCAAAACCTAAAGACCACACCTACTTATTTGATTGGATAGAAACTAGTCCACAAACTTATCAAACCCAGGAGGATGATGGCACAAACCACCATTATCGCTATCACAATAAAGTTCCTTTAAATGATGCTTTTTTTTGGGCTTGGGACGGAGATAATTTTACTTTTTTAGCGGGAGTGGCTGTTGCTTAGAAAAAGTTTAGTGATTAAAATCATCAAAATATGATATAATAACGTTCTTTAATCATTATTGGATAAACTTATGACTAATGAAGCAAGCTATGATTCAAGCAATATTAAAATCTTAAAGGGCTTAGATGCGGTTAGAAAACGCCCTGGAATGTATATTGGGGATACGGATGATGGTTCTGGTTTACACCACATGGTTTTTGAAGTGGTGGATAATGCCATTGATGAAGCTTTAGCAGGGTATTGTACAGAAATCAAAGTACAAATTCATAATGATGGTTCAGTTAGTGTTAGTGATGATGGTCGCGGTATTCCAGTTGATATTCATAAAGAAGAAGGGTGTTCTACTGCTGAAGTCATTATGACAATACTGCATGCAGGCGGAAAATTTGATGATAATGCTTACAAAGTATCTGGTGGTTTACATGGAGTAGGTGTTTCAGTAGTGAATGCACTGTCAGAGGAACTTCAACTCACTATTCATCGGAATGGTAAAACTCATCAACAAATTTATCAAGAAGGTGTCCCACTTGCACCTTTGGCAGTCGTTGGCGAAACTGAGAAAACAGGTACAGAAATTCGCTTTAAACCCAGTCTTAAAACATTTGCAACTACCGATTTTCATTATGAGATTTTAGCTAATAGATTGCGTGAATTATCATTTTTAAATGCAGGTGTACAGATTGAGCTGATTGATGAAAGAGCTGAAAAAAAGACTTGTTTTAAAGATGATGGCGGTATTCGCTCCTTTGTCGATTTACTCAATCGTAACAAAACACTGTTGCATAACACAGTATTTTATTTCAATAGTGAAAAGGATAATATTGCTGTAGAAGTGGCAATGCAATGGAATGATTCTTATTATGAAAACATTTTTTGTTTTACTAATAATATTCCACAACGTGAAGGAGGCAGCCATTTAGCTGGATTTCGCGGTGCTTTGACACGCACCTTTAACAATTATTTTGAGCGGGAAGGTTTTTTTAAGAAAAATAAAGTATCTACTTCAGGTGATGATATTCGCGAAGGCTTGACAGCGGTGTTATCTGTGAAAATGCCTGATCCAAAATTTTCTTCGCAATCTAAACATAAATTAGTCTCGAGTGAAGTCAAAGGCGTGGTGGAATCAATCGTTGCACAAAAAATTGACGAGTTTTTGCTAGAAACACCTGCTGATGCGAAAAATATTGCAAGTAAAATTATTGATGCAGCACGTGCAAGAGAAGCGGCACGTAAAGCACGTGAAATGACACGACGTAAAACAGCTTTAGACATTGCAGGATTGCCAGGCAAATTGGCTGATTGTCAGGAAAAAGACCCTGCTTTATCAGAATTATTTATTGTGGAAGGTGATAGTGCTGGCGGCAGTGCTAAACAAGGTAGAGATAGAAGAACTCAAGCGATATTACCTTTAAAAGGTAAAATTTTAAATATTGAGAGAGCTCGTTTTGATAGAATGATTTCATCTGTGGAAGTAGGGACTTTGATCACTGCTCTCGGCTGTGGTATTGGTAAAGAGGAATATAATCCAGATAAACTGCGTTATCATAGAGTGATTCTTGCCAGCGATGCTGATGTCGATGGACAACATATTAGGACATTATTATTAACCTTCTTTTATCGGCAAATGCCGGAACTGATTGAACGAGGACATATTTATATCGCACAACCACCATTATATAAAGTCACTAAAGGCAAACAAGAGCAGTATGTTAAAGATGATGCTGCATTGAATGAGCATCTAATGACTTTAGCAGTGCATAATGCCAAACTCTTTGTCAATTCTGATGCTCCGCCTTTAGATGATGAAGCCTTGGAAAATATATTTCAACAGTATTTACAAGTCAAAACGATTATCAAACGATTATCGCGCCAAATACCTGCTGAAGTGTTAGAAGCGATGATTGATTTACCTGACTTAAATAACACAGAATTATATAAATGGTTTAAAAGTTTAGAAAAGGGGTTAGAAAACACATCGCATCGTTATAAAATCTCTAAGCCACAAATGTCAGATGATGATAGCTTTATTGCCAATATCATAATGTTGGCGCATGGCGTGGAAACAACTTACCCATTAAGCAAAGGTTTTTTCAATACTTCAGAATATCGACATATAATTGAATTAAGCCAAAAACTTTTTGGACTTTTAGAAAAAACGGCTTATGTACAACGCGGCGAGAAAAAGCAAGCGGTGAAGCATTTTAAAGAAGTTGTAGAATGGCTAATGAAAGAGGCACGACGAGGATTGCATATCCAACGTTATAAAGGACTTGGAGAAATGAATCCAGAGCAGTTGTGGGAAAGCACGATGAATGCTGAAACACGTAATTTACTACAAGTCCATATTGAAGATGTTGTTGGTTGTGATGAAGTTTTTACGACTTTAATGGGGGAGGAAGTTGAACCTCGTAGGGCTTTTATTGAAAAAAATGCCTTATCTGTGGTCAATTTAGATACTTGAGCTCTTAAAGAGATCCGTTTAAAAAACGGATTTCGTCATTTTAACATTTATTTCCACAAATCTCGAATAGCCGCAATGCCTTGTGCACCATATTCTCTCGCCTTGGGGACATCCTCTGCTTTCATCCCGCCCAAGGCAAATACTGGTGAATTCGCTTGCTCTGTCAATTTTGAAAATTCAAGCCATCCTAAAGGTGAAATCTTCGGGTGTGAAGCAGTGGTACGTACAGGACTTAAAACTATAAAATCTGTCCTAATAAGATTTGATTGTTGAATATCTTTTAATGAGTGGCAAGAGGCAGCTACCCATAAATTTTGTGGGTGTTCTCTGCATGCGAATAATTGTTCACCATTCAAATGTACACCATGCGTTCCCACCAATAAAGCTATTTCAGGAGTGCTATTAATCAATAATTGTGCCCTGTGGCGTTCACATAAGCTTAAAGCTTTTTCAGCGCAATAACAATAATCACGTTTTGAGAGTGTTTTTGCACGTAATTGCACCAAGGAAATTCCACTTTCTAAACAAGCTTCTAAATGATAAAAAAATGCTTTGTCCACAATCGGTTCAGGGGTAATCAAATATAAGGCAGGTAATTGTATAGATTCTACATGTTGCATTATTCTAATGGTTTATCAGTTGCATTCAAGTATAGTTTTTTGATAGTATTGATATAAAATACTATGTAAAAATATGTGAATTGACTGCGAGGATATAAGTATGTCTCCAATAAATGAGATTGAACTTGATGATGACTTAAATGTTGATGAAAACAGAATAGCATCAATTGAAGATCGTTTGATACGTATTGAAGAAGCCCATCAAATAACACGTTCACAAATAACTCGCCTTAATCAAGCCAAAGCAGAAGTAGCACGTTTAAAAGACCAGGTCGAAAAAAGTGCCTCTGGTGTTAAAGAAGAGCAGTTTAATGAAAACAATCGGCTACAAGCAGATGAAATGGGTAAGTTGAATAAGCAGATTGCAGATCAACATGCGGAAATTCAACACCTTAATCACAAATTTGAGTTCATTAGTAAAAAGGCACTTGAAGAGACTGAGTTTCTCAAAACACAACTTGAGGCGGCTGTAGGAAGACAAAAACAATTAGAAAAAGAAAAACTGTTCCTCTTACGTGGTGGTAAAAATAATTTTTGGAAGGGGATGTTGATCGGTTTAGGAATTAGTCTTGTATTTCTAATACTGGTTGTGGTATTTCTTAAATACTTCTTTATTTAGTGTATGAAATTGTAATTAATAAATTATGGGCATTTCTATAGAGAAATTTTTATCCCTAAATGACGTTCAATGCGAAGAACGTATTATTGCTGCAAAAGCAATACTTGGTAAACGTTTAGTGATTCTTGGACATCATTATCAACGTGATGATGTTTTTAAACATGCTGATTATACGGGAGATTCTCTAAAATTATCGCGCCAAGCTGCCCAATCTAAGGCGGATTATATTATTTTTTGTGGCGTACATTTTATGGCAGAGGTAGCTGATATATTGTCAAGGCCTGATCAAATCGCCATTTTACCTGATTTAACAGCAGGTTGTTCAATGGCTGATATGGCTGATCTTCAAAAGGTTGAACAAGCATGGAAAGATTTATCAGTAGTATTAAATGCTGATGAACATATCACACCGATGACTTATATTAATTCGGCGGCTGATTTAAAAGCATTTTGTGGTCATCATGGGGGAGTTGTATGTACTTCTACAAATGCTCAACATGTTTTGGAGTGGGCTTTTAAACAACGTGATAAGGTATTATTCTTTCCAGATCAACATTTAGGCCGTAATACGGGTGTTCGTATGGGTATTCCGTTAGAACAAATTGTTTTATGGGATTTTGATAAACCCAATGGGGGCTTGACAGTCGAAGAAATTAAGGCGGCTAAAATCATTTTGTGGGATGGCTTTTGTTCAGTTCATCAACAATTTATGCCAGAACATATTGACCAATATCGTTCGACATATCCTGAGGGTAAGGTAATCTCACATCCCGAGGCTTCGTTTGAGGTGTGTCAAAAATCTGATGAAGTGGGTTCTACGGAATATATCATAAACATGGTCAAAGCGTCGCCAAAAGGGGCACGTTGGTTGATAGGAACAGAAGTCAATTTAGTCAATCGTTTGGCACAAGATTACCCAGATAAGTTTATCCATTACATGGCACCGATTGTTTGCATGTGCTCAACCATGTATCGTATTGATCCTCAACATTTGTTGTGGATATTAGAAAACTTAGTCGCTGGACATGTAGTTAATCAAATTAAAGTGTCACCACAAGTTGCGAAAGGAGCCCGTTTGGCTTTAGAAAGGATGTTTAAAGTAAGCCGGTAACAGGAATCGAACCCGTCACTCCTGATTACAAATCAGGTGCTTTGCCAACTAAGCTATACCGGCGTATTTCTACAACGCCGGTGTATGATAATTGTTCTTAAAAAAAAAAGCAAGCTTTTTTTGTAAAAAAAAATTTTTTTTGCAAAATACTTGCCTAATTTGCGTTTATCGCGTATATAAAACATCTTGGAGATAAAATTTCAGTGGTACATAATCTTATGCTCAAAAGATGAGGATTTTCCATCATTTTTTAGATATTAGGTGATATCAATAAAATAACTTTCTGGAAATTTTTCTGTAATCATCATGACAGGCAGGCGATTAGAAAAAACACGATAAGTACGATAGAGTAGTTTGTCAGTCCTTTTTATTAGAAAATAATCAGATAAATCACTAGCAACTTCTCGTGCAGTAACGACCATTTCTTTAAAAGTTTCTGTTTTGTGTTCTAACCAAAGTTTCCCAATGGGTTTATGAGAATTAATTAATTGCTCTCTAAATTCATCTTCTAATCGATCAAGCACAATAATGGATTTTGCATAAAGCCAATTACGCTGACTGATTTTGCCTTGAAGTAATATTTCTCTTTCAATTACCTTATGACCAATGCTAAGCTCTAAAGCTGGAATTTCTTGTGTGATCGAAAAAATTGTCTCAGATAATTTGACAACATGAATTTCTTCATTTAAATAAGTTTCTAAAATTTTGGTTAAAGTACCATCTGCAATCAATATAATTTTTTGAAAAGGACTGAGTAGAGCATAATCAATTTGACTTTCAATGTTTTTCATTATCATTTTTTAGCTGATTATAAGGGATTCTGTGGAAATGAAAAAATGATGAAACCAACTGAAAAAGTGCCCTATTACAATGGAGGGCGGGCTTGTGGAAAGAAATATGGAGCAGGATAATCCACTGCACATAAATATAAACCATCAGCAGGTGCTGTGACCCCTCCAATTGTTCTATTTCGTGCTTTTAAAACAGTATCTGCCCACTCTGGTTGTTTTTCACCGCTACCAATAGCTATCAACACGCCTACAATATTACGTACCATGTGATGTAAAAAAGCATTAGCTGAAATCTCTATAATCAGATGTTCACCAATACTTGATAGAGTTAGACATGACACTGTACGTATAGGTGTTTTTGCTTGACAAGCAACAGTGCGATAAGATGAAAAATCATGTGTTCCTAACAAATAATTGCCCCCTGCTTGCATCTTATCCACATCTAAGGGTTTGGGTTGATATGTGACTCTTTTAGACAGAATCGCTGGACGAGCTTGGCGATTTAAAATCACATAACGGTAATGACGAGCCTGTGCTGAAAAACGAGCATGAAAATTATCATCAACTGCTTGTGCCCATAATATACTAATTTCTTGAGGTAAATTTGCATTGCAACCTAATACCCATGAATGCATAGAGCGTTGTGCTGTCACATCAGCATGCACAACTTGTCCTAAAGCATGTACACCTGCATCAGTGCGCCCTGCACAAAACACCTTGACAGGATGATTAGCGACTTTAGATAGTGCTGCTTCTACACAAGCTTGTACAGTACGGGCATGATGTTGAATTTGCCAGCCAGAAAAGTCACTGCCTGCATATTCTATACCTAAAGCTATTCTCATTGTAATTATTAAAAGATAAAAATGAGTACCAAAAGAAATAATGGATAACTCCATTGCCATACAGGTGGAGACTGAAATTTTTGAATTTCCAATGTGCGTAATGGTGTTGTTTCTGCGTGGTTCAACACTTGTCTCAATAATTCCGCAACAGTCTCACTGATTTTTGTTATGGGGTTTTTGGTAACGGTTGTGCGTATTTTTTTATAAAAGGTTTGTACAACAGTAACGGTATCAAGCACTAAGGCGAGACGCACGGCTAGTCTTTCCGTAGTCAATCCTATTTTATTTAATGGTATCAACCACCATTGCAAGGCAGCGATAATATCTTGAGTTGGCGTTGTTCTGATAAGTAGATGGGCTGCCAACACTATAAGAATCAATATAACAACCCGCATTACTGCTAATAACAATCCTGCTGAATTAAAGCATAGATTAAGAATAAACAAAGATAAGAATAACCAACGCAAGCGTTTTAAAAGTGGAAATACAGATGAAAACGTGCAATTAGCACTATATAACAAGAGAAATAAGGGTAATAAAATCATAAATCTCGTTTTACTGGTTACTGTTAATCCAGTAACCAGTAAGATGAAACAAGCCAATCGTATAATAGGATGCAAAACTTATATCAGTTTTGCCATCATATCTTGCGCTTTACGCTTTTGTTCTTCATTGCCATTTTCTGAAATTTCTTCAAGAATACCACGTGCAGATTCATTATCTTCCAAATCTATATAATCTTGCGCTGCTTCAAATTGCTCTCCGATTTCATCACTAGCCAACAAAGTATCCATATCCTCATCTGTTTCATCAATTATATCACTATCAAATAAATCTGCTATATCTGAATCATTGTCACCATCCAATTTTAAATCCCAATCATTATTTTTTTCGACAGCAACCTCTTGTGGAAAATCTAACTCATCTTCTAATTCATCTAAAGATAAATCTTCAACGCTAGTCTTCTCAGTTGATGATAAGTTATCTTCACTATTAAATAGTTCCTCATCAAATGATGCCAATTCATCTTCCAAGGATGAATCAGCTATACTATCACTTGATGGTAAGCTACCCTCCTTTAACGAACCCTCACCACTTAACAAATCATCATCACCTTCTAATGATGCCAATTTCTCTTCTATGGAAGACTCATCCAAGCTATCTTCTGATGATAAACCATCATCTTCTAAAGATAAATCACCACCTAACAGTTTGTCATCGACATTTAATGAGTCTAATTCATCTTCTAAGGATAAATCGCCACCTGCTTGGCTATCATTTGATGATAAACCATCATCTTCTAAAGATAAATCACCACTTAATGGCTCATCATCAATATCTAATGAGTCTAATTCATCTTCTAAGGATAAATCGCCACCAGCTTGGCTATCATTTGATGATAAACCATCATCTTCTAAAGATACATCACCACTTAACAGATCGTCATCTACATCTAACGAGTCTAATTCATCTTCTAAGGATAAATCGCCACCTGCTTGGCTATCATTTGATGATAAACCATCATCTTCTAAAGATACATCACCACTTAACAGATCGTCATCTACATCTAACGAGTCTAATTCATCTTCTAAGGATAAATCGCCA
>DAOVTJ010000236.1 GCA_030633165.1 Thiomargarita sp.
AAGAATGGTGGGCAAGCGGAGAGATATCTCATTTTATCAAAGTTCTTGACGCCCGCTTACCCACCCTACATTTAAATTTCAAAATGGCATTGTAGGGTGGGCAAGGGTTTATCTTGCCCACTTTAAAGGTTTTACTTTGGAAACTAATAGTGGGATAGGTTCATTGTATCACTACCTAATTTTTTAGCCATATTACCTCCTAACTCGCCTCATCAATCCAAGCCATTTGAATGGCTTCAAGGATTTTTTCTCCACTTTTTTGTGGATCATCATCAAAATTCTCAAGTTCACAAATCCATTGATGCATATCAGGATAATTGACATATTGTGGATCAATATCAGGATATTTCTCATATAATTCAATCGCAATTTCTTGCGGCTCTGTCCACTTCATGTTCGCCTCCAATTAGTGATTTTCTGAAACCTGATTCAATGTGTATTTTGGAATTTCTATCACTAAATCTTTTTCGGCGACAATAGCTTGACAACTTAAACGTGATTCTGCTTCTAATCCCCACGCTTTATCCAGTAAATCTTCTTCAAATTCATCTGCTTCTGCTAAAGAATCAAAGCCTTCTCGAATAATAATATGACAAGTGGTACAAGCAGCAGCTTGTTCACAAGCATGTTCTATTTCAATATTATTATTCAAAGCCGCATCACAAATACTAATACCTGCTTCTACAGTAATCACTGCCCCTTTGGGGCAAATGTCTTCATGAGGTAAAAAAGTCAATTTAGGCATGATTTAATTCTCCGTAAATTCATCAACACTACGTCCTGTCATCGCATGACGAATACTATGATCCATACGCCGTGCGGCAAAATCTTGTGTCACTTCATCAAGTTGTTCAATCGCTTTTTTAATGACTTTAGCATTTTTTCCTTCTTTAATGCTTAATAATTCATTTAATTTGCTATTAATATCTAAAAATTCTTGATGTTTAAGTAAATGCTGTCCATCAGCGGTGATCGCGGCACGTAAGGCATTAATCACACGATCTGCTTCTACTTGTTGTTCTCGCAAATTTCGTGCAAAGCTATCTTCTTTGGCATGTTCTAAAGAATCTTTTAACATGCGTTCAATTTCATTATCTTGTAAACCATAAGAGGGTTTAACAATAATTTCGCTTTGAATACCACTTGTTTCTTCTTTTGCGGAAACGCTTAATAAACCATCCGCATCAACTTGATAAGTGACACGAATTCGTGCCGCACCAGCTACCATCGGTGGAATACCTCGCAATTCAAAACGTGCCAAAGAACGACAATCTAAGACTAATTCACGTTCTCCTTGCACAACATGAATAGCCATCGCAATTTGTCCATCTTTAAAAGTGGTAAAATCTTGTGCACGTGCGACAGGAATCGTAGTATTTCGTGGAATAATTTTTTCTACTACTCCACCCATTGTCTCAATCCCTAAAGATAACGGATTAACATCTAGCAATAGCATTTCATTATCAGGCTTATTACCTGCTAAAATATCCGCTTGAATGGCAGCACCTATTGCAACAACTTCATCAGGATCAATATTGACATGCGGTGTCCGTTTGAAAAAATCACCGATTTTTTGACGAACCCGTGGCATTCTGGTCGAGCCGCCAACCATCACAACTTCATTGATATCATCAATTGTTAAACCAGCATCACGTAAAGCGCGACGACAAGGCGCAATAGTTTTTTGAATTAAAGGATCAATGAGTGTATTAAATTGTTCAGAAGTCAATTCTCCCTGCCAATTTATGCCATCTGTCAATTGTATATTTAACGGTGCGGTGTCTTGTGTACTTAAAGTTTCTTTAGCACACTGAGCAATATCCAATAATTCACGAATATGCCGATGTTCTGCATCATCCGCAATACCAGCTTTTTGCATGATCCATTGTGCAATAAGACGATCAAAATCATCGCCACCTAATGCAGAATTTCCTGCAGTTGCCATGACTTCAAATACACCGCGTTGTAACCGCAAAATTGAAATATCAAAGGTACCGCCACCTAAATCATAAATAGCATGAATACCTTTGGCTTCTTGATCTAAACCATAAGCTACTGCAGCAGCGGTGGGTTCATTAAGCAAGCGTAATACCTTTAACCCAGCTAATGTTGCAGCATCCTTCGTGGCTTGGCGTTGTGCATCGTCAAAATAGGCAGGAACAGTAATCACAACACCGACTAAGTCACCGCCCAAACTTTCTTCAGCGCGTTGTTTCAAAGTTTTGAGAATGTCTGCTGAAATTTGCACAGGGCTACGTTCCCCAACAACTGTGCGAATCATCGGCATCCCTTGCCCTTCATTTTCTATAAAATCGTAGGGTAAACGTGTACCAGTTGTTTTAACATCTGATAATCCACGCCCCATTAGACGTTTTACAGAAACAATAGTATTAAGAGGATCGGTTTGTGCGAGCAGTTTAGCAGCAGTACCCACTAGCGGTGGTGTATCTTTAGCATAATGCACAATTGAGGGCAATAAATGATGTCCCTCAATATCGGGGAGCGTTTCTGCTAAACCACTCCGTACGGTGGCAACAAGAGAATTAGTTGTGCCTAAATCAATACCAGCAGCAAGATTATGGTGATGTGGGGTAGCGGATTTTCCAGGTTCAGTGATTTGCAAAAGTGCCATAAATATTCCCAGGGCGTCGTTTAAATAAGTTCTTCTTCTAAACTCAAGACTTCTTCATGTAAGCGTATGAAAAATTGAAATTGACGTACCGTATCATAAGCCTGCTGATAATTTTTTTGAGAAAATTGTTGGCTTAATGTATCAGTCAAATCTTCTATTTGTTTTTCCAAACGACTTAAAAAAGCGTTTAAAGGATCGATTTGTTTGAGTTCGGCAAGTTCCTCGCGCAATTCCATTTGTCTCATCAAAAATTCACTATCCGTTATCGTAGCATTATCATTAGTCTCTATACCTTGTAATTTTAATAAATAACGGGCGCGAGTTTGTGGATTTTTCAAGATTTGATATGCTTCATTAATTTGCGTGGCTTTTTGCATTGCTAAAAGGCGTTCTTTTTCAGAAGCATTAGCATATTTATCAGGATGTACGGTGCGCTGTAAATCCCGATAACGTTCGCCTAGAAGATTTTGTTCTATATCAAAAGAGACGGGTAAAACGAAAATATCGAAATAATTAGCAGATAGAGACATAAGTGTTATATAGTAAAACTTTCGCCACAACCACATTGATCCTTGACGTTGGGGTTATTGAATTTAAAGCCTTCATTTAAACCTTCTCGAACATAGTCAAGTTCTGTCCCATCAATGTGAAGAAGGCTTTTTGGATCCACAATGATTTTAATCCCGTATGATTCAAAGCTTTGATCATCTTCATTAAGCTCATCAGCAAATTCAATAAGATATGCCATACCTGAACATCCTGATGTTTTTACGCCAAGACGTAAACCAATCCCTTTACCTCGATTGGTCAGGCTTTTTTGTATATGTTTTGCGGCATTTTCTGTGAGTGTTAGTGCCAT
>DAOVTJ010000155.1 GCA_030633165.1 Thiomargarita sp.
AAATTTCAAAGATTATCTTTAAAAACCTTGTGAGAATAATTTATGACTATAAAACTGGATGTGCAAGAACTGCTTGAAACTTTAAAAGTCACGCCTTCTGAGCAAAATATTATGCTAATTGGTAAACATGGCATTGGAAAATCACAAATTATCACTGATTTTTATCAAACCCAGAAAATGAGGGTCATTCCCTTTTTTTTAGGACAAATGAGCGATCCCGGTGACTTAATTGGACTAATGTACCAAGATAAAAAGACAGGACATTCCGATTTTTTACCTCCCTATTGGTGGCCAACTGATAATAAACCCATTGTCCTTTTTCTTGACGAATTGAATCGTGCACGTCCAGAAATTCTCCAATCTGTGCAAGATTTAAGCCTAAATAAAACCTTAGCAGGGAAAAAGTTACCACAAGGTAGTATCGTTATTTCTGCCGTCAATGAAGGTGAAGAGTATCAATTAACAGACTTAGATCCCGCTTTAGTGTCACGGTTTAATTTATATGAATTTGCACCAACAGTAGAAGATTGGCTTTTATGGGCTAATGATAATGGTATTGATAATCGTGTTTTTGCCTTTATCCAAAAAAATTCTCATTTTCTTGATCCAGAAGATTTAGAAAATCAAGAAAACGAATCAGGACTCAATAAAACACAAGATCGTAGGGCTTGGGAAAAGGTTTCTAATCTGATTAAACCCTTTAAGGAAATTTCTGAACTACATATCAAAATTCTAGCAGGTATCGTGGGCATAAAGGCTGCAATGAATTTTAAAAAGAGTTTGGAAATAACCTTACAAGTCTCAGCAGCACAACTTTTATTAAGTTTTAATAAATATAAAGGTAAATTAAAATCATTTCTACTAAAGGATTTTATATTTTTAAATGAACAAATTCTTTACTGGATCAACGGTGATAATTATAAACCAAATCAAAAAAAGACAGTGTTAAAGAATTTTCATCTCTATTTGGTTTATCTAAAACGGGTAAAAAAATCTGAAGCGATTGCCCATCTTGCTTCAATGATAGAAAATCCAAAATTTCAAAAAGCAGCGGGGTTATTATTGGTTGAATCTGTGGAGATTATGGCAGAATTGACAGAATATATTGATAACATTGAGTTATAAATATGCTTATAAAAGAACGAATAACCAAGATCATCGAAAAATGGTATATGATCGAACCGCTATTTTTTGCGGTTTGGACGAGTCATCACTTGTGCCTCAATATAAACCTGACAAGTATCAGGGTTGGACAGGGCAAAATAGAATATAATCCTGATTTTTTAGAAAATTTGAATGAGAAAACACTTTACCACGTGTTACAATTTGAAGTCATGCGGATTATATTAAAACATCCCTATTTACGGCGAAAAGACATTCAAACGATTGCGTACATGGCAAGTAATATTACTCTACAGGAGTATCTGAAAACACCGCTTGACTTTCCTTATGCAAAACAAATTTTTAAAACGAATAAATATGATAAAAAATACTTTGAATTTTATTATCAGAAATTATTAAATCATCAATCATCATTTCCTGAAACCAGCGCGATAGAAAATACAAGCCTGTGGGAAGAGAATGAATATTATCGCAATCAAATCAATGATACGATAGAAATGGCATTAGAAAATAATACATGGGGAACTATCCCAAAGCATATACAAGAACAAATTTTAGCAACCCTAAAACCCAAAATTAATTATCGGCAAATACTAAAATTATTTCGTGCTAATATTATCTCCGTAAAACATGTATTGACTCGAATGAAACCGAGTCGCCGTTATGGTTTCTTATATATGGGTAGTCGACGAGACTTTTCTACAAAACTATTATTTGCAGTAGATGTGAGTGGTTCTGTGAGTAATGATGATTTAATAAAGGCATTCTCGATCATCAATCAATTATTCAAATATGGGATTGAAAGAGTAGATGTTCTTCAATTTGATACAGAGATCAGAGGCAAGCCACTGACTTTAAAAAAAGCAAAATCCAAAGTCAAAGTGATTGGGCGCGGTGGTACAAATTTTCAACCTGTGATAGATTATATTGATAAAAATAAAGATTATGATGGGCTTATTATCTTTACAGATGGTTGGGCATCCATTCCCACAGTACCGAAAAATAGACAAACACGTGTTCTTTGGCTTTTTAATAATGAACAAAATTATAAACAAATGAAAAAAGAACTAAAAATAATTGGGCAATCCACTTTTATAAAAGAATGAACAAAAATAAAAGACAAATACTCAAATTTTGTCTTGACAAAAAACGAGAAATTAATATATCTGATATTGCAGATGCTTTAAATCTCACAAAAAAAACGGTACAAAAATATCTACATGAATTAAAAAATGCAGGGAGAATATTTGGTGCAGATGGCAAATATCAATTAATACATCCCAGAAATTATTTTGATAACTACTTATTTGTTTATAAACAAAAACACTTAATCGGCTACCTGAATTTTATTCAGGGCACATATCAATTTGCCTATGACAGTGATTATTTATGTCATCCCAATGCGGTAGCCTTATCACCTATAATGGATTTAACAGAAAAAATATTAACAGGTGAAATATTTTATCTATTTGAACAAATTATTCCAGAAGGCACCGATAAACAACTATTAGAATTTCAAGCAAACTCTGCTAATGATTTTGATTTATTGCCCCTTTTACACCATATTTATGGTGATTTTCAATTTTCGAGAACACCGCTTGAATTTGAGAAACCTTATTCTCACCACATTATTTATGCCAATATCAAAGATAAACTCCTTGGATACAATGATTTTCCCAATATTTTAAATGTAGACATTCACATTGATAATAAGTTACTTTTTCCTGAAAAACAGGGATTAAGTGAAAGTAGCCAAATTTATCCACCCTCAGGATTATCAGGTTATCAACATAAATTTTCAGTTATTTTAGAAGAAAAGATTCTACGGAAAGCCAAAGAGAATGAAAAAGCCTATTATTTTATAAAACCCTACCAACCTAAAAAAGCGAATAAAAATGATAATTTTTATTTTCCACATTTAGCCATTAATGAACATTTATTCATGACATTTGCCAAAAATGAATTAGGCTTTGATGTCCCATGGACGGCTCTTGTCAAACGAAAAACAGAGCCTGAATATCATTATATTATCAAACGTTTTGATAGATATGAGGGCTATAAATTTGCTTATTATGAATTTGCAACATTACTAGGCTTAGATAGTGAACACAAATATCACCTGAGTTCAGAAAAAATGTTCAAGCGCATTAAACCCATTTTAAGCTTACCCAAAGAACGTTTAATCCTCCTCAGCTATTATTTTTATTCCATGCTGATTGTTCATGAAGATATGCATACTAAAAATTTATCTGTGAGAACCGACTTTAAAAAAATTAGGATGTCACCGCTTTATGATATTGCAACAACAGCCATTTATCAAAATGTGTCTGGATATGAATCTCACTTACCTATCAATGGAAAGAGAACAAATATTCGTCTAAAAGATTTTCATGTCTTAGTAGATTTATTAGATATTAAGCAAGATACCTTTAATAAAGTCGCAGCAAATATCTTGTTTGATTATACCTACAAGCTTCCCATGTATTTTGAGAAATTAGAAGAAATATTCCCAAAGGCAAAAGTTTATAAAAAAACGCAAGCGAATTTATCAGATAAAAAACAACGCATTAGCCAATCTATCTCATTAGCGGAAAAAATGAAACAAAGCCATAAAATTAGAATAGAACAGCTAAAGAAAAATGGTTGGTATGTACAACTTAATATTCCTGATAAATTTGATTATCCAGTGGTGCAAAGAGGTTTATACTAAGAAAAATCTTTGCACCAAAAGTATTATAAAATAGGTAGTATTTCTTCTTCTAGGGGTAACAACGGTGTTTTTGGACGTGATTTACCAATTTTTACATCTCCGTCGATATTAATTAACTGTTGATTTTTATCAAAAAATAACGTCACTCGACGTTGTTTCCGTATTTCATGACTCACTTGAAAACTATACAAGTAATCCCAACGATTTTGGTGAAACACATCCACTATCAAGGGTGTACCCAAAATAAAACGCACTTTATTGGCAGGCATATTTAATTCAAGTTGATCTAGCATTTCTTGAGTCACTAGATTTCCTTGCCGAATATCTATTTTATGTACAGTACAGCTTGACAAAAATAAACAGGTGCTTAACAAAATAATAAACTTTTGCATATCATAACTCTTGTGTAAACGTAATACTATTTTAACGCACTTCATGTCTATTTCACAACTCCCACCAAAATACTTATGGAAAATCAAGAACTTAAAAAAGCAGGTTTAAAATCCACCTTGCCCAGACTGCGAATTCTCCAATTGCTAGAACATAGCTCTCAACGGCACATGAGTGCAGAAGATATTTATAAAGCCTTATTGGATATAGGAGAAGATGTGGGTTTAGCAACCGTTTATCGCGTATTAACACAATTTGAAACGGCAGGTTTGGTAGTACGTCACCATTTTGAAAATGGTTTATCAGTATTTGAATTAAATGAAGGACAGCATCATGATCATTTATTATGCATAAAATGCGGAAAAGTTGTAGAATTTCTTGATAATTTCATTGAAAAACAACAATGTACGATTGCACAAAAATATGGTTTTGAGATTACAGAACATTGTTTATACATTTATGGCATTTGCCCAAAATGTCAAATAAAAACCCCTTAATTTATATGTTTATGAGACATTATAGAAAAATAGAATATAATAATATTATTATATAAATATATATATAACCCACATTTTTAGTAGTTATTTTCTATAAAAAGAATAAAAAAAAAACAGCAATATAAGTATATGTTTATCATCATATTATTTATCTCCATTTATAATTAGGATAAAAAAACTCTTGATATTTGAATACTGTGTTCTTATTATGAGTCTTGAGACTTTTTATCAAATGAGGCGTCATAATGAAATTATTGAAACCAATTGCACTAACAATAGCAATGAGTAGTTTATGTTTCACTGGTGCACAAGCAGCGGTGACTCAAGTGGAAGGGCAAGCAGGCGGTGGTATTGTACCTTGGGCTTTGCTATCAGGTGGACCAACAGTTTCTACAACTTGGGTGGATACTGGGGATTACACGTTAAGCAGTGTGGCTTTACAAACCTCTATTGCTAAATGGGTAGAATTATCTTATGCAAGAATAACTTTTGATCCTGGTGCTTATCATCCTGTCGGTCATATTAATGTAGATGTGATTGGTGCGAAAGTAAGATTGCTTGAAATGAATGATACTATGCCAGCAGTCTCCTTCGGTGTTCAGTATAAAATGCAAGAAGGGAGTACAAAACTAAATGGTCTCCTCGAATCAATGGGTGCTGATGATAACGGTGTGGATTTCTACCTTGCCGCAACAAAAATCATACCAGTTGCTGGTAAAAAACTTTTATTAAATGGTACAATTCGTGCCACTAAAGCAAACCAGATCGGGATTTTGGGTTTTGGTTCCAACTCTGATGATAGTTATCAAGCACAATTTGAGGGTTCAATCGGTGTTTTTCTGAATAAAAAAACAGTGCTTGGTGTAGAATATCGTATGAAACCTAACAACCAATTGACAAACGGATCAACCGTTAATTGGAAAGAAGATGATTGGGCTGATTTGTTTTTTGCCTATTTCCCTACTCCAAATATGGCTGTTGTTGCCGCAGCAGCACTTTTCGGTGATATCGCGCCTGTGAATAATACAGACTCTGGTTATAAAGGAACTGATCAGCGTGGTATATACTTGCAAGTTCAGGCAAGTTTTTAACCATGTTTGGATATTTATTTCCTAAAGCCCTCCCACTGGGAGGGGAAAGATTATAAAATGACAAAAAAAAATATCAAGATAGAAAATATCAATTGTGAACATTGTACCAATACTATCGAAGAGGAACTCAATGACTTAAAAGGGGTAATATCTGTTAAAGCAAATAAAGACAGCAAAATGGTCACAATTGAGTGGCAAGAGCCACCCGCGACTTGGCAGCAGATAACAGATTTATTAGAAGAAATTGGATTTCCCGCTAATGCCTGAAAAACAAATCACCTTATCCATCACAGGCATGACATGTGCCAACTGTGTTCGTAGCGTTGAACGCAGGCTCCTCAAAAAAACACCTGGTATTATTGCCGCCAATGTCAATTTTGCTACAGAAAAAGGCACAATCAAATATTCATCCGATCAAATTACCATCACTGAGATTATCGCCGAAATAACAAGGGCTGGGTTCGGCAATGTAATGGTGGTTAAAGAACAAATGAACCATGC
>DAOVTJ010000202.1 GCA_030633165.1 Thiomargarita sp.
AGCCCTTATAACCTAAACAAATAATAAAATCATTGATACCGTAGGCTGAATAGATTTTCATAATATGCCATAGGATAGGCTTGCCACCAATTTCTACCATAGGCTTGGGTTTGAGGATTGTTTCTTCACTGAGACGTGTGCCTAAACCACCGGCTAAAATGACTGCTTTCATATTTTTTTAGTTCTATTTTTAGTTCAAGCATTATCAACCACAATCGTTTCAATATTAGGATAAGATTGTTTTTGAATAGAGATTAAACAGTTTTCTATGTTTTTAGCTTCGTTTTTGGTGGTGATTATTATAGATACTAAGGGGGTGTTCATTTTATATCAAACTCTTTGTTTCAATATATATTTTTATATTCTCTAAAGTTATACCAATTTCTACAAAATAAACCATAGCCAATTTTATCCCATTAATTGTGTCTTCTTCATTATTTGGATATTCGTGAGTTAGCTTATTCCTAATTGTTCTAAAATTGAGCCATTTATCAGTATTATCAATAATTTCTAATTTTTCTAATTTATCCAAAACATCAATTAACGACATGTTATCTTTATATTCACCAATGCGTTTGATTAATGCCTTAAAAAGTTTATCACCCATAAAATCCTGCAATTTAATAAATCTAAAGATAAAAGCATCAATTGTTTTAATACGTTCTTTATCTTTATATATGCTCAAATCTATTGGCAATTGCTTGATTTCATCATAATTATCTTTTGCCCGATTAAAATGTAAATAAGCAGTGTCAATTGCTTCTTTTAACATAATAATATGCCCTCTTTTTTTGCAGTATGTAAAATGGGTTTATCTTGGGTAAACGGCGTTTTAATAATCAAATCGACTTTTCTTTCTGTGACATTTTTATAAATATCTCGTAAAAAATTGACTTGTATTTGCATATCTATATCGTGCATACTTTCTAAAAATAAATCTATATCCCCCCCTTTTTTATCATCATAAATACGACTTCCAAATAGATAAAGTTTACTATCATCTCCAAAATGTTGCTTTGCATATTCGATAATTCGTTTTTTTACTTTTGGTGTTAATCTCAAAAATTTTAACCTCCCCACAATTTAATTAATCCAATCAATTCTGGAATACTAAATATTTCAGCGTAATTACCTCTAAATAAATAATAACCGCCAGTCATTGCACCGTAGATTATACTGTATGAACCCAAAAATATTAAAGGGGTTTGATATTTTTTTAACGGTTTATATTTTTCTGAAAATACGAGCAACATATAAAACATGAAATATATACTAGCAACTAATAATGTTAGTCTTCGATGTTGATAGAGTTGGAGATAAAATATTATCGAAAAAACCAATGAAAACCAAAAAAGTGGCATAAAAAAATGTAATTGTTTAACCCAATCTAAGGTTTTTATATATACAAAATAAAAGACAATATAAAAAATAATCCCAATAACAACTAATGGGGTTAATAAGGGTAATTTTGCTATCAGATAATACCAAGGGCTACTCATTCCAGTTTCACAAAAACGGCAACGTATAGATTCTTTGTGAGCAATAAGCTCTTCTGGAGACATGTTAGCTAATATAGCTTGATATTCTGGAACTATTCCGGTTGGAAATATCAATTCCCCCATTGTATTATAGAGTGGTACATACCAAGGCAAACTCAATACTAATGCTGGCACCGCTCCTAATAACAACGCTTGAATTTTACTTTTCTTATCTACTTCGCTGACAAGTATAACATAAATAATTATTGGTATGATAATAGTGGAAGTCACTTTAGACAGTAAAGCCAAACCCAATAATATACCAGCAAACAAATACATTAACTTAGGGCGTTGTGATGAACCAGCCATCATCGTAAATACTACCGCTAATGCTGCCCAACCGGCATGTAAATTATCAATCCACAGTATGCCAGATACATACGTCATAATTGGATCAGTAGCAATACCCAATAACGGTATCCAAAATAATGGCGAAAGTGCCGATAACGTCAAGCCATAACTTAAAAATAAATACCTACCAATCAAAGCGACAGCTAAAATAGCCAAAAAATGCCCTATCCACGAAGCAATAACCGCTTTATCAAGCGCATTATATTTTGCAAACGGGCGTAATAACAATGGAAACAAGGGCGGATGCACCGGCATTTCACGATTAGCGCGTGGAAAATAGAGCGGTGTTTTAGAAAGTGGCGAACCTTTTAAGGTATATTGCCCTGTTTCTATCCAATTTTTAGCCAAATACCAAAATGCAATCTCATCACCTTCTTTGTGTGGCAAATTAAAAGTAGGTAATTTAATAATTGCAGAAAAACTGATTATTATTAAAGTGACAAGCCAAAAATGTTTCATTTCTCAAATTAAAGCAATTTTAACAATTCGTCAACTGTTAAACCTGAATTTCGGATTAAGGCACGAAGTGTACCGACTGAAAGTTCTTTGTGTTGTGGAATAGACAGATTGACATTGATTCCTGTCTTTACCATGACTAGATGACTACCGACTTGCCCCATTTTTTGCCATCCCGCTTTTTCAAAGGCTTTAGCGGCTTTATAACCTGAGATATTAGAGAGTCTACCCATTTTTTATACCGTTACCATAAGCGGTTTAAAAGCTTGTTGTCTTTTTGGATGAATCTGTAATTTCTTGATGGCTTTCTGATCTTCAGCCCATAACCATGCTGTGATAGCCTCTTTGATGTTCTCAATGGCTTCCTTTTCATCTTCCCCTTGCGAAACACAACCCGGTAATGCTGGACATTCAGCGACAATCCAACCATCATCTGCCTTTTCTAGTGTGATATGAAATAACATGTTGAAATACCTTGAAATTGATAATGACATCAGCATTGTTTGCATAATCCCAATCGCCTGCAAGCATAGGGTGCAGCAATGTAAAAAGGGGCCATGCTCGAATTATTTTTAACATCAAATTCAAAAACTTTTATTTGTCAATGTTTGTTAACTAAAGAATTACTATGTGTTAATCCTTCGTGCTTTGTCAAATTAAAAATATGCTGCCTAATTCTTCGTACTGCCCTTACGCCATAAATAAACAAAAATTGCCAATCTCGTTTGCTAAATTTAGTTAAAAATAGTAATTGTCGCCAAATAAATTTGGGGTGGAAGGCAACTGAATACATTTCTCTGACTGCTTTATAGTATTGATCATGAGAAATTGGCGTTTTTACAATCAATTTGCTCATGTCAAAATCATTATAATCTTCTGTCAACAACATTCCTTTTTCAAGACATTCTTTATGATAGGGCGTATAATCTAAAGGTGTACAAAGTGTCACTTGCAAGGTTCTCGCTAAACCTCTGAACATTAAATCTTTTACCGTTTTGACTGTTAAATCTAATTGTTCTTGAGTTTGCCAATAGTAACCTACCATAATGGTTAGATGGGGGTGCATACCATATTGAGTCATCCATTGTAGGCATTTTTGTACGTGGGGCATTTGGTAGCCTTTGTTGAGGCGTAGCAAAGTTTCATCATCTGCTGCTTCAAACCCTAATAAAATAAACCTAAAATTGGCTTTTGCCATCAGCTTGAGCGTTTCTTCATCCAGATATTCAAATCGGGTGTTAATACTAAAATAGCAGCCCTTTTTATGCAATCCCCTATCAATAATACCTTGGGCAAATTCCCTCGCTTCCTTACCCCGATACCAAACACCAGAATCATCAAAGATTTCTTTAACCCCTTTGTTTTCTATTAAATCCTGATATTCATCTAAACTCCGCTGCACTGACATCATGGAATAAGTCAAATCAGGACCATTATATCGACAAAATGTACATTTACCAAACATACAATCACGAATAACGCTAGTTGCGTAAATACCCGGTGTTTGTAAAAAATTGCCATTTTCATAAGCATATCTTTTCCATTGTACTAAATCCCTATCAACCAATGGAGATTTATCTAATGGTTCAACCTGCTTAAAATCACCGGTTGAACGGATTTCTTGATCATTTATTCTGATGACAAAGCCTTCAATAGATAAAGTTTCTCGCCAATCTGAGTGATTTTCAATAAAGGGTATTAATTTGCTCAGTGAAAAATCAATATGATTACTGCGTAAGACTATATCGGTGGGTGATTTTTCTAGGGTTTCTTCTGGCATTCGCATGGAGTGATAGCCAGTCATAATGATTATAGCGTTAGGCAAACGTTTTTTTATCTCATACACTGTTTGCCAGTAAAACTTCATCACTGGAGTGGTACTTTCAAGCACAACGACATCAGGTTGCCATGCGACTAAGTCTTGTTGCCATTGTTCTAAGGTTTTAAGTTGGGCATTTGCATCATCCCAATAGATTTCATAGCCTAGTTGTTTTAACCATGTGGCGGCTTGGGCATGGATTACGGGTAATAAGTAAGTTGGTTTTTGGAAATATTGAACATTTCTGTTCTGGGAAACCATTGCCTTTTGCCCATCTTTATTGATGATGGGGGGATAGGAGATTGCTATTTTCATTCGTTTTTTTATTTGATTTCTTTTACAAATTTTTCTAAAAAGTTTTATTACAGTTACAAAAGAAGTTACTTTTTATGAAAGACTTTTTGTGATTTCATTGATATGCCACATCTAATTTAAAAAACTTAGGTGTAGCGCAATGATGGATAAACTGCTTATCCGATACCAAGTCATCATAAGAATTCCTGGCTACTTTTCTGATTATATTCAATGCTCCGTTCATATCTGCATTGATTAACAAA
>DAOVTJ010000132.1 GCA_030633165.1 Thiomargarita sp.
CAACACATTAAGTGACTTTAATGGCAAATCAAGTTCTCGAATAGATTTAAAGCCTTTTATTTTTAAATGGGAAAGGGATGACATAATTATTTATTGGGGCAAGAGTAGAGATGGTTATTCCATCTCTCTACAATGTACACTCGAAAAAACACTCAAGGCATTCTCAAATAAAACGGCATAGAATATTATGAAGATGTAGCGTCACACGCACATTTTGTGATGTAAAAAGGTGCGTAGAACGCACCCTACATTTTAATTTAACATCACCACTGCCAAACCCAACAAGGCAATCCCTGTCGGCCATTTCCACATCCATCGGAGAACATCATCAGTACGATAACGACCAAATACATTTGTTATAGAGACTGCTATTAATACCACCGCAAATATTTTAGGCAAAAAAGTCAACCAAGTCACTCCACCGCCCAAAAATAGCGTGGTATATAATACGCCAACAGTATAAAGTTGAAAGCATTGCATGATAAACAAGGAACCCATATATTTACCACTCATTTCAACCATTGGTCCTGTTGCAATTTCAGCGGGTGCGACATAAATCTCAAAGGGCTCTTTACCCAGCATCGCATACATGGAAATAATACCTGCAATAGCCAATAATGGCATACTGAATAATCCCCAGCCGCCTTGTTGTTGAATTTCAACGATTTGGACTAAATTTGTTGAACCATAACTAATGGCAGCACCTGTGATCACTATGACAAAAGGGATATCATAAGCCAACATAGATGATAAAGCACGAGAAATTCCAATCGAACCATTAGGATTCGCACATTGCCCAACACCTAAAGCCATTCCGAGCATGGGAACCATTAATAAATACATCAACGTTAATAAATCACCTTGAGCCGCTAAACCATCCATACCTGGCACAGGTAAAAATATTTCTGAAGCAATATAACCGCCTAATAACATCATAACTGCAATATCTTGCATGTAACCATGCGATATTTGCGTTTTTTTGGCATACAATTTGATAATGTCATATAAAGGCTGAAAAAAAGGCGGTCCAATGCGCCGCTCAATTCTCGCCCTCACTTTTCGCATCATCAACACCAGTAACATCCCCACAATAAAGGCAACAAGGGGCATTAAAGTGATATCTATTAATAATTCACCTAATTGTATATTTTCCATAGTATTTATACCATCCAAGCCACAGCCAACACCGTGACGACTAATAAATATAGCGGAGTATAACTCACCCGATAAAAACTATGAAAAGCACCCGCTAAAACTTGCGTTAAATTACTAATTCCTTGTTCTAATTTAACAATACTCCCACGGAACCAAGGTCCTATAACACGCATAAGCCCAGGATAAAAATTATGTGTATAATTGTAGGGGATATCGGCGGAGAGGAAATGTCCACCAGCATAATTGTCCCATTGGTGGGTAATAAATCGTCGGTTGCCCAGAAAAAATATAATTGCACCAATACCCACGCCATAAAAGAATATGCCTGTAACCCAAAGCATATTGAGGCTACCATTATGCCAAATAATGCCACCAATATGATGAAGGATCGTCTCATATCCTAAAGCAGCTTGTGCTTTATCTACCAAAGATAAGGCTAATCCTGGTAAGAATCCTGTGATAAATCCAATGCCAGCCAATGCAAGCATAGGCACAGTCATTGTCCATGGGACTTCTTTAATCTCATAATGTTCTTTACGCAATTGCCCCAAGAAAATATTATGAATTAATTTATAAACACTCAAAATCGTCCCTAATGTACTGATAGATGCTGCAATCAAGAGCAATGGCATTTGTGCCTCTAATAATCCCTTATAAATCAACCATTTTGAAACAAATCCATTCATAGGCGGCAAGCCTGCTAAACCAATAATCCCCATCAACAATGCCACATAAGTCAAAGGCATTCGCACAATTAATCCGCCTAAACGATCCAAATTTGTTGTACCCGTACGATACATCACCGCTGTCACGGCAAGAAATAAAACGGTTTGATAAGTGGCATAATTAAAAACATGCAATAATCCACCTGCCACACCCATCGGTGTTGCAATAATAAACCCTAATAACATAAATCCGCCTTGTCCAATCCCATGCCAAGCTAAAAGTAAACGGGCATCACTTTGTTGCAAAGCAATATAGGTTGGGATAATCATAGTAAAGGCGGCTACCCAAGCCAATAAACTACGGGCATCTAAAAAAGTAAATGGAATTGTCAGATCAATAAGAGAATCTATACCAATAGGCTTTAATAAGATAAAAGCCAAGGCAAATAATCCCATACGAGCAGAAATTGCACTAAGAAAGGCAGCATTAGCACCTGGGGTTTCCGCATAAGCTTCCGCTTGCCAAAGATGAAAAGGCATCATTGCCATTTTTACTGAAAAACCACCGCCAAGGAGTAAGACGATTGCCCATAATACCGAAGAAGATAAATGTGGCATCTGCGTCCAAAAAGGCGCAAATTCTAAAGAACCAACATGAATATAAATCAGCACAATACCTGCCAAAATCGCCATTGCACCACTCATCGCATAAATTAAATAACGAAAAGCAGCATCAGCAGCCTTGCCTCCGCGGATCGTCATCATCAAATAGCTCGCCCAACTTACCAATTCCCATCCAATAAATAAACTCAGAAAGTCGCCACTAGAGAGCAAAAGTAACATTGCTAAAACATTCACTGCTAAAGAAACATGTTGTAAACGTATATCTTTTTGACTTTCACCAAATTCTCCTGCCATATACCAAGATGAAAATAATGCAACAACAATTGTAATGAGAGCAAAAAACCAGCCAAATCCATTCATTTCCCAATGTATGATGTTATCAAATATTGTAAAAGAGAAAGAAGCACTGATAGGCATTTTATCCCATAAAGCAATTAAAACAGCTAATTGTGTGAAATAAGCAATGACAATAAACCAAGCGGCATACCGTTTCGCCCCAATCCAATAAGTTAAGGCAACGGTGAATAGAGATAATAATAGTAATAAATTGAGTAGATTCATTTTATAGTTATCAGTTATCAGTTATCAATATGAAAAATGATATTTTGTTATGATTATACACGAAACAAATAAGTTGACTTCATTTTTAAGCTTCGTTATTATCAATATAATAAAAACTCTTATTTTCGGATTGTAAATACTATGCCAGTGACAGTCTACGCCGCTCAAATACGACTTGATACGGCTTTATCCACTCCTGTAATGTTGACTAATAAAAAACAACGCGTTTTTTTACGAGTAGGATTAACTGGCTTACCTCTCAAAAAACAAAAAATTGCACCCATAAATGTTGCTTTAGTTATTGATAAATCAGGCTCTATGCAAGGTGAAAAAATGCACCATGCTAAAGAAGCTGCTATTATGGCGATTGAGCGTTTACGTGAAGATGATATTATTTCTGTGGTGACTTATGCACATCATGCTGAAGTTCTTTTACCCGCAACTCGCGCCACCGATCAAGAAATGATTGCCACCGCTATTCGTCAACTAAGAGCAGGCGGACAAAGTGCACTTTTTGATGGCATTGATAAAGGGGTTAAAGAAATTCGTAAATTTTTGGATAGAAAGCGGGTTAATCGAATTATTTTAGTTTCAGATGGTTGTGCTAATGTTGGGCTGACAACACCTGATGAATTAGGAAAATTTGGTGCCGCTTTAGCTGATGAAAATATCGCTATCACAACGATTGGTTTAGGACTTCGCTTCAATGAAGATGTCATGACCCAGTTATCAGAAAAAAGTGATGGTAATCATGCTTTTGCTGAAAAAGCTAGTGATTTACACACTTTTTTTGAACATGAATTTGGCGATATTTTTTCTGTTGTCTCTCAAGAGGTAAGTGTTAGCATTATTGGTGTAGATGGTGTACGTCCCATTCGTGTTTTGGGGCGAGAAGCGGAAATCCAAGATTTACAAGTCTCTGTTAAATTAAATCAACTTTATAGCAAGCAAGAAAAATATATCTTGGTAGAGCTAGAAGTGCCGCCTACTAAAGTAATTTCAGAACGAATGCTCGTTGGTGTGGCGGTGGTTTACCGTAATTTGGGATCAAATGTCGGAGAACGTTTGAGTAGTATGATTTCAGCAACCTTTACAGATTCTGCCCAATTAGTAAAGACAAAGACTAATACTACGGTGATGACTGCAGCTGTGGAACAATTAGCGGTTGAAAAGAATGAATTAGCGGTGAAATTACGTGATGAAGGTCATGTTAAAAAAGCACGAACAATTTTATTGGATAATGCCAACTTTTTGGCAGAAGAAGCGGCAAAATATGACTCTAAAAGCTTAGACAAGTTAAGAAAAATTAATCAGATTGATGCTAAGAATTTAGATGATAACAGTTGGGAACGACAGCGCAAGATAATGCGTGGTGAACAATATCGCTCGAAAACTCAGCAAAAATATTAGAAAACTCCCTCCCCTAGTGGGGGCTGGGAGATTATTTTATAGTACGTTACGAGCGTTAGTCAATAAAAAGTCTAAAAATGTACGTGCCACTAAAGATAATTTTTTATTATTCAAATGTGCAACATACCACTGGCGTTTTAGTGGGAAATTCTCGACATCTAATTTTTTAATTGTACCAGCAGCCAATTCAGAATTCACCGCTTGTTGAGATAATACCGAAATTCCTAGCCCTGCCATAACAGCTTGCTTAATCGCTTCACTGCTACCCAATTCTATATTACTTTCCAATTCTAAATCATAAATCGCAAAACAACGCTCCATTGCCATACGTGTTCCAGAACCCACTTCTCGAATTAAAAGCCTTTCCTGTGCCAATCGTGCCAAAGAAATGTTAGATTGCCCCACGAGTGGATGTTCTGGTGGTGCTAATACTATCAAAGGATTATCCAAAAATTTATGAGAAGTGACATGCAAGTGTTCAGGCACTTGCCCCATTATTACCAAATCATCTTGATTATTTGCAAGCCGCCCTAAAACATTTTTACGGTTAGTCACATGCAAACTTAAATGAACATCAGGATAACGCTGTAAAAAGTTTTTAAATAAAAAAGGGGTAAAATACGTTGCTGTTGTTACTACAGATAATTTTAAAGAACCTTTGATCGTATCCTGTAATTCATTCAAAGAGATTTCTAATGCTTCTATACGGGCAAAAATCTCTTCACAAGTCACAAATAATTCACGTCCTGCATCAGTAAGGAATATTCTTTTGCCCACTTGCTCAAACAAGGACATGCCAATATGTCCTTCTAATTGTTTGATTTGTATAGAAACAGCGGGTTGTGTCAAACATAATTCAGCAGCAGCACGGGTAAAACTTAAATGTTCAGCCACTGCTTTAAATAATGTTAATTGGCGTAAAGTCATGTGCATCAAAACTTAAAGCCTCTATATAAAAAGTATTAAAATAATGTAAGCTTATTTTTGGATTTATTCCATAAAAGATTGTTATTATATATCATTAGTAAAATTAATCAACATACCAAAAAAAGGATATTATTGTGGCCTTAATTCGTCCCTTTGCGGCTTTACGCCCTAAACCTGAATATGTGCAAGATGTCATTGCACCCCCTTATGACGTACTTAATACTGAAGAAGCGCGTTTACGTGCTGACGGAAGACCATGGAGTTTTTTGCATATTTCTAAACCAGAAATTGATTTACCCCCTGATACTGATCCACATTGTGATGCAGTCTACGCAAAAGGCGTAGACAATTTGCAAAAAATGCTAAATGCCAACATTCTTGAACAAGATACGCAAGATTACTATTACCTCTATGGCTTAACAATGGGTGATCATCAGCAAATTGGTTTAGTTGCGGTGGCTAATGTGGAAGATTACGATAGTAATCGGATTCGTAAACATGAATTAACACGTCCTGAAAAAGAGGATGATAGAGTACGTCAAATTGATGCGCTTAATGCACAAACAGGTCCCGTTTTTTTAAGTTATAAGCACGATCCTGTGATAGATACCCTTATTCAGACAATCACAGCCCAAACACCCACAGTGAATTTGACCGCAGATGATGGTATTAAGCACAGATTATGGATAGTGAAGGATCCTGCTCATATTTCGAGCATTAGTAGTACATTTGATGCAATGGAATGTTTATATATTGCTGATGGACATCACCGCTCTGCTGCCGCCTCTCGCGTTGCCAAAAAACGACCTACCACAAGCAATGCGGCATATTTTCTCTCCGTGATATTTCCAGATAATCAAATGCAAATTTTGGATTATAATAGGGTTGTGCGAGATTTAAACGGACTCACCCCAGATGATTTTTTAGCAAAAATCGCGCAAAATTTTGAAATTTCTCCTCAAAATACCCCAGTTAAACCACAAGACAGGGGCGAATTTGGGATGTATTTTAACAAACAATGGTATCAGCTCCTGCTTAATAAAAAAACGACAGATGATCCTGTTGCTAGTCTTGATGTTAGTTTATTAACGAATTATTTATTGGATCCGATATTAGGGATTACCAATCCACGTCGTGATACACGTATTGATTTTGTTGGCGGTATTCGTGGATTGACTGAATTAGAAAAACGGGTCAACAGTGGGGAAATGGCGGTGGCTTTTTCACTCTATCCCATCAGTATGCCAGCACTCATGGCTGTTGCCGATGCTGGAGAACAGATGCCTCCCAAAACCACTTGGTTTGAACCGAAACTCGCAGATGGGCTGGTTTCCCATCTGTTATAAATTGATAATTCTATCTATATATCCTGGCATTTCCAACATTTCGAGAGTAATACCAGACAAAATCATTGCACCTTGGAGACGCTTATTATTGCCGTTATAAAATTCAAATTGATAAGTGCGTTGTACCTTTAACTGACCATGGATACGCTTTAAACGTATCCGTACCACAGCAATCGTATCATCTAACAATAAGAGATTTAATTGTCTACAAGCTCTCTTACAAACACGGAATGCCATTTCTTGACTACGTTGGGTATCAAACCAAAACCATGCAATGAGACC
>DAOVTJ010000007.1 GCA_030633165.1 Thiomargarita sp.
ATAAAAATAGGCTTGACAGGGGGTATTGCATCTGGTAAAACAACAGTTTCCAACCAGTTTGCCAAATTTGGAGTACCCATCATAGATGCGGACGAAATTGCTCATGCATTAGTGGAACCAGGGCAACCAGCACTTGAACTCATTATTCAAACTTTTGGATATGATATAATAAATAGTGAAGGTCGTCTTATTCGTGCTAAATTACGCAAAAAAATATTTGCAGATAGTCAACAACGCCAACGTTTAGAAGCGATTTTACATCCTCGTATCCGCCAAATGATGCAAGAACAAATAGCGATGTTGTGTTGTTCTTATTGTGTATTAAGTATTCCATTATTACTGGAAACCCAGCAGCAGAATACAGTTGATCGTGTATTAGTGGTTGATTGCCCACCAGCATTACAACGTCAACGCCTGTTGGCCCGGAATGGACTAGATAAAACCGATGCAGAACAGATAATCAAAGCCCAAGCCAAACGCGAGGCACGGCTTGCGATAGCTAATGATCTTATTTATAATGACTCAAATTTTGATAAATTATGTGGGCAAGTCTTGGCTTTGCACCGGATATATGATAAATATAGAAAATAAATAAAATAGGACTCGGTGTCTATGGACAAAGATAAAATATTTAAAGTCGGTATATTTGGTCTGACAGCCAATGAAAAAAAGACATTAGCTAGCATTTTCAAGCTTGCAGCTTCACGTCCAAGAAAATACATGTTGCTTACTCCAGCAGAACGTGATACGGCTGAAATTATACTCATTGATATTGATGATTCAGACGCACGCAGTGACTTAAAAAGTTTTAGTGTGCATCACAGTATGATCCCTATTGTTAAAGTGACCAAAACAGCACCTGAAGACACAGGTAATGATGTCTATCTACGCCGTCCTTTAACATTAAAACGGGTACTGGATATTCTTGATCAAGTCACTATTAAAGCACTAAAGTTTTTACCAGAACTTAGTATTGATGATCAAACGATGCTTGGTGAAGACGAAGTTGCTATTCTCAATGATGCCCGTAACGTAGCCCTAGGAACAAGTAAAAGTGGTATCAAAGTCCTTGTTGTGGACGATGCACTATCTGTACGGAAGCATATGGAGGTTCAATTAGGATTGTATGGTATGGATATTGATTTTGCTGAAACAGGTGGGGATGCACTTGATTGTATACCAGGGAACGTTTGTGACATTATCTTTTTAGATGTAATGCTACCTGGTGTTGATGGACTTAAAGTTTGCAAGGAAATTAAAGCACATAAACTATCTAAAAATACACCAGTTGTTATGTTGACTGGTAAGGGCGGTGGGCTTGATAAAATAAAAGGAAAAATGGCAGGAGCTAATGAATATTTGACCAAGCCTGTTCAACAAGATGGTCTTAAAGACGTTTTTAAACAATTCTTGCCCCAGATTCTTCAGTAAAAATGACGCCTTAATAGGAATGAGTTCTCTCCTTTCCAGTTGGAAAGGGGATAAATGCTGGATATATACAAAAAATTAATAAGTAGGAGTATTGAAAAAAATGCCATTTAATCACACAATTATTGTGTACAGCTTATTAGCTATCGTATTCTTATTCTTAAATGGTTGCGATGATAAAGAGAGTCAGACTTCTGACAATGAAAATAACCAGACAACAGAAATCACCTTAGCTGTCGCGCCCCGTGTGACTTGGATGCCCTGGTATCTTGCTAATAAAGAAGGCCGTTTTGACCTTGCAGATCATCAAGTTAAAATTAAATTTATCTCAGAAAATTACTCAGATATTATTCAAAAATTTGTCACAGAAGAAGTGGATGCAATAGTTATATCGAATATTGATGCAATCGCTCAAATAATTAGACGTGATATTCAAGCTGATGTGATTTTAATCACTAATAACCATATTGGAAATGAAGGCATTTTATTACCCCCAACTGCTGAAAGTGATATTCGGGGAACAAGCCTAGCACTTGTTAAATATAGTGCTCCTCATTATCTCCTTGACCGTTACTTGATTCGTCATCAAATTCCATTTGATCAAATCAAGCTTGTCAACACAACAGAGGCTGATATACCTAAGATGCTGACGCAGGTTGATGGTGTTGTCACTGGGCATTCAAATTTATTTAACTTAGTTCACTCAAAAAAGGCAAAAATATTATTTGATAGCCGCCAAATTCAAAGTGAAATATTTGACCTACTTGTAATCCGCCGTTCTACCTTAATAGCACATCCAGAAGTTGCAGAAACTATGCTAAAAGCATGGTTTTCAGTGATGAAAAGACTACAAGGTAATAAAAAAGGCAGAGTTTTTGATGCAATGGCAGATTTAGCTCAAGTATCTCGCGAAGAATTTGACGAACAAATGACAACTGTATCATTTAATGATACACCAACTAAGGCTCTAGCAGCACTCCGTGATCGTAGTCTAAAAAATACCATGCGTCACCTACGTTATTTTATCGAACGTAATGGCTTGACAGGTAATAAACCTTTTACAGAATGGATATCTTATCCAGGACGTGAGCCCGCATTATTACATTTAAATGGTCAGCCTTTGCAAAAATGGCTATTTCCATAAAAATTCCACTATGAGAAAAACAGCGTCATTATCACCAAGCCAAGCCTTAAATCGTCCTATTGCTCGTCAATCCTCCCTCAATGCTTTGGCTGATGAAGTGGGAGTTCAAAGCTCGCGTCGTTTGGGATTTACAATAGGTCATTTTGGTTTTTTGATAGCCCCCCAAGCGATTAGTGAATTATCTGATATCTTGCCAATTTGTCCGATTCCCTTTACAGCAGAATGGCTATTAGGCTTAATTAACATGCGTGGTAATTTTGTTCCAATATTTGATTTTCATCAGTTGTTACAAGAAGAAAAAAAAGACAATGTCAAAAAGCCGATGTTATTGATTTTAGGAGAAGGAGAAGCGGCTGGTGCCTTTATGGTTGAGAATTTACCGATACCTTTGATATTTACAAGTGATGATGAACTCAACAGTTTACCTCCTTTACCCCCTATCATAACCCATTATGTTAGTAACGGTTATGAAAAAAATGGACAATTATGGTTTAACTTTGACCATTACGGTTTTTTTGAATCTCTAGCGACCAAAGTAGCGGTTTAGGATTTTAATAATTATGAAATTACGAAAAAAGATGTTCCTTGGTTCAGCCTTTCTGGCTGTGATTCCAGTAGTTATTACAGCCATATTTAGTAGTCAAATTGCGAGCACACAAGGTCAGCAAGCATTGACAGAAAGTGCGAGAAGCCATATTACTTATATCCGAGATGCCAAAAAGGCACAAATTGAAGAATATTTCAAATTGGTTTTTAACCAAGTCCAAGTTTATGCTAATGCCAGAACAATCATTGAAGCAATGCATGGTTTTAAAGATGCATATCCAAAGTTTAAAGATGAAGCGACACTTTACACCGAGTTTGATATCCTGGATGAAGGTGCACCATTAACATTACCCCTAGACAAATACAAAAATACCTTGAAGGATTATTATAACAAGGATTTTTCTGAAGAATATCAACTTCTTAACGCCAATGATGTCCCCAATATGACATCGGCGCTTAATCAACTTGAGGATAACAGCATCGCTCTCCAATATTATTATATTGGCGCAAACCCAAATCCTATAGGCACTAAAGAAGAATTTTTTGTTGCACAAGATGCTTCTAGCTATACACAATTGCATAGCCAATATCATCCCTATCTCCATGACATACAAAGACGTTTTAATTTTGAAGATATTCTATTAGTTGATGCAGAAACGGGTAATGTTGTTTATTCTGTACTCAAAAAATTGGATTTTGCCACCTCCCTTAAAAATGGCAGCTACGCGAAAACAGGGCTTGGACAAGTTTATGAAAAAGTTCTAACATCACACCATGGAGATGTTGAGCTAGTTGATTTTACCCCTTATATACCTTTTTATAATCAACAAGCAGCTTTTATTGGAGCCTCCATTTATGATGATGATGCACAAAAAATAGGTGTCTTGATCTTTCAAATTTCTATTGAAAGCATAAATAACATCATGACTAACTTCCGTGTTTGGCAATTTGATGAATCAGGCAGAACAGGAGAAGTTTATCTTATCGCCTCAGATGGGGGCATGCGAAATGATAGTCGCATGTTAATTGAAAATAAAAAAGATTATAAAAAATCAGTAGAAGCTGTCGGCTTATCTAGCGAAGTCATCAAAGAAATTGAACTCAAAGATACTAGTGTTGGTCTCCAAAGAGTTGATAACCCTGGTACTCGTTCAGCATTTTCAGGTGTCACCGGATTTGATCTTTATGAAGATTATCGAGGAGAATTCGTACTCTCTGCCTTTGCACCAATTAATGTTGCTGGATTACAGTGGGCCATTTTTTCTACCTTACAAGAAGAGGAATCTTTGGCACGGTTAAAGGCTTTAACCGTTGAAATTACTACAGGTGTTATCCCTATTGCATTGGGAGTCTTATTCTTTGGAGGTATTGCAGGACTTTTATTTTTTGGACGTATTGCAGCACCGATTGGGCACATGGAAGAAGTTGTGACAAAAGTCGCACACGGAGATTTTACAGCACGTGCGAATATTCAAACAGGTGATGAATTAGAGACCCTGAGTAATACATTTAATGGATTACTCGATGATCGTTTGACAGCCTTAGCCAAGGCTGAACAAGAAAATGAACAGCTCAATAATTCAATTATTGAATTGCTCAAAGCTTCTTTCCAATTGAGTCAACGTGATTTAACAGTGCAAGTCCCAGTGACTGAGGATGTGACAGGGCCATTGGCAGATGCGATTAACCAGATGGCAACAGAGACAAGTAAAGTTTTACTGAATGTGCGGCATGTTGCTGAGGAAGTGGTAAGCGCATCTAGCCAAGTAAAAGAGCAAGGTGATAGAGTCTCGAATGTCGCAGAAGCAGAACGGGAAGTGGTAGATAGTACGATAGCAGAATTGGCGACTGCCGCTGAAGCGATGAATAAAATTTCTGAAGTTGCTCAATCCTGTAATGAAATTGCTGAACAAGCCACCCGTACAACTAAAGAAGCTTTAGGAACTGTGACTGGTACTGTCGAAGGTATCGGTGAAATTCGACAAACCATACATGAGACAGAAAAACGGGTTAAACGTTTAGGGGAACGTGCTCAGGAAATTAGTAGTATTGTTGATATTATTAATAATATTGCAGAACGTACCCATGTCTTAGCTTTAAACGCTAGTATGCAGGCAGCTGCCGCTGGTGATGCAGGACGTGGTTTCTCTGTCGTTGCTGATGAAGTACAACGCTTAGCTGAAAGTTCACGTAATGCAACATCACAGATTTCGGCTTTGGTGAAAAATATTCAATTGGAAACTAATGAAACGATTGCAACAATGGATAAGACCATTGGACAAGTTGTTCAAGGTTCGCAGTTAGCTGAGAATGCAGGTAAGCAGATGAAAAATACTCAGGATACAACATCGAATTTAGTTCAAGTGGTCGCTCAAATTGCTATGGCCTCAAAACAGCAGGCGCAAATTAGTAATGATTTGCGAGAACGAGCGGGAACAATTCAAATGAGTACCCAAGAAACCGCACGGCAGTTAGAAGAACAAACAGGACAAACAGAACGTTTAGTTGAGTTTTCAAAACAGTTGATTGAGTCGGTTCTGGTATTTAAATTGCCTGAGGCTCATGATTAATAGTGATGTTCTTTCCCTCCTAGCTGGAGGGAAAAATACTAAACAGAAAACAATTAACCAATAACTGATAACTGATAACTATGTCGCCTGACGTATTAGAACTAGTATGTAGCCAAATTACTGATTCTAGCGAAGACTTATCATCTGCCCTTAAAGCATGTGTCTCACTAGAATCTGATGACATGGCCTTGTTGGAATCTGCTGAAGGCTATACCAATCAAATACAGGTTAATTGGGAAACAGCCGAAATGGTCGGCTTAAATAGTTTGCTAGAAGTTTACACATTTGTCACAGCCAATTGGACAGAATTCCTTTGTCAAGACAAAAAACAAAAAAACACCACGCAAACCTATTTTGAACAATGGCCTGCAAAGGTTTTAGAATATTTGCAAGATACCACGAATGGTGGACCTAACCTCGTGAGTTTTTTGCAGGACTCTGGCTGGCCGCAACCTTTAGATGAAAATGCGGCTAATCACTTATTAACATTATTAACAGAATCATCTGAAGATACAATTGACACTCAAGCAAGTGAAAATTTGATTGCGCCTGATGTATTGGAAATAATCTCTAGCCAACTTACAGATTCTTGTGAAGGACTATCACTTGCCCTTCAAACCTGTATTTCACTAAACCCTGATGATCCCACCTTATTGGAAGCAGCTGAAGGCTATACCAATCAAGTACAAGATAATTGGGAAACAGCCGAAATGGTCGGCTTAAATAGTTTGCTAGAAATTTACACATTTGTTACTGCTAATTGGACAGACTTTCTTTTTCAAGATAAAAGCCAAAAACTCAATACACAAAACTATTTTGAACAATGGCCCCTCAAAGTTTTAGAGTATTTGCAAGATCCCAATACTGCTTCAGCTCTAGTGAGTTTTTTACAAGATGCGGCTTGGCCTCAACCCTTAGAAGAGGAAGCAGCTGATAACTTATTAAGTTTACTGACAAACAACTCTGAAACAGCAGAACTAGAAAATGATATCGTTGCCGCTCCTCTTAAAGTGGTTGAAGAGATATCGGAAACTCAGCCTGCCGAAAATATCATTGAAACACAGAAAACTTCTTTAGAACCACTAGAAGTCGCAATGGATGGTGATATCTTTTTGGGCCCTCCTGATTATTTAGAAATGCTCAAGAGTGAAATTGAATCGGCTAAAGAAGATTTGCTCAGCAAACTGAAATTTATCACACTAACAGATGCAACACAGGTTGAAGAAAAATCAACAGATTACACAGAACATGTACGACGGTTGTATGAAGTAGTAGAAATGTTAGGTTTAGAGGGCTTACAAACCGTTTGCACTCTTGTCACCGATAATGTTGCTGCATCCGCAGCAGCGGATGTTCAGGTTCGTTTAAAAGCTCAAACCGTTTTCCAAAAATGGCCAGATGTTGTTTTATCTTATTTACAGTCACCCAACGAAAATGTCATTTCGTTAGTCACTCTCTTCCGTGAATCAGACTGGGTGCGCCCCTTATCTGATGATGATGCTAAAGCACTGTTAGACAAACTGGTTGCTGGTTCTTCGATTGAAATTGAAGAAGAAGAAGGGCGTCAAACAACGGCAAATCCTGAGGATGTTGTTCTCATCATTCCAGATGATATCGATCCTGGTTTATGGGATGCTTATTTACAAGAAACGCCAGAACAAGCAACTATGTTTTCGGGTCTGATTCAAGAAATTATTAAAGACCCTAACACAGATAAAATTCATGAAGCACAACGTATCGCACATAGTTTAAAAGGTTCTTCAAATACAGTGGGTGTTAAAGCAATAGCTAATATTGCCCATCCTCTTGAAGATACTTTAGAATATTTGGTTGAGAATAAAGTGACCCCGCCCAAGCAATTAACAGACATGATGGAAGAAGCAGCCGATTGTCTGGAAAGCATGCTTGATGCCTTATTAGAGGGACACACTGAGACACCAACAGAAGCACTCCGAATATTTCAATCTGTGTTAGATTGGGCGAATCGTATTGATAAAGGTGATATGGATGCGCCACTTGCACCGCGCGCGCCACCAAAACCTGCAGCCAAAAAAACTGAAGCAGCCAAACCAGCAGAACCTAAAAAGGAAACAACAAAAACACCAGTTAAGAAAGCAGCCCCGAGTACACCAGAACAATTTTTAAAAGTACCAGCAAAAACGATTGATGAAATGATGCGTTTAGTCGGAGAATTATCAATTTCAGTGGGGCAAATTCAAGATAAATTAATGCATTTGATGGACAATACGCGAACGTTGGTGGATCATAATTTAGTTATTCAACAAAAAACTTTTGATCTGGAAGAAATGGTAGATGTACGGGGCGGATTTAGAGGCGTAGAAAATCGCGCCAAAAATGAAAGCACTGAACAACTATTCGATCCTTTGGAAATGGAAGAATATAGTGAATTACATAGCGTTGCGCATAGTTTTGTTGAATCAATTGCAGATAATCGTGAAATGACGATGTCTATACGCGAAGGTCTAACTGATTTAGAAACAATGTTTATTCGCCAAGAACGTTTAAATAAAGATTTCCAAATGAGTATTACAAAGACGCGCATGGTACCAGTAAGTAATATAGAACCTATGTTACAGCGTACCGTTCGACAAGTCTGTAAAAAACTTAAAAAACAAGCGGATCTAATTCTTAGTGGTACAGACATTTTAATTGATAGTGAAGTTTTAGATAATCTGAAAGATCCATTAGGTCATATTTTACGTAACGCGATAGATCATGGTCTAGAAAAAAATGAAGATCGTCTTATTTTGGATAAACCTGAAATAGGTAAAGTTAATTTAAGTTTTTATCGTGAAGGTAATAATATCGTCGTCAAATGTCAAGATGATGGACAAGGCTTAAATTATGCCAATATTCGTTTTAAAGCACAGGAAGTCGGATTAATTACTGAACATCAAGAAGTGACAGAAAAAGAACTTGCTGGATTTATTCTAATGTCAGGATTTTCGACAACAGAAAAAGTCACACAAGTTTCTGGACGAGGGGTTGGAATGGATGTGGTACATAGTAATATCAAAAAAATGAAAGGAACTCTTGATGTAATGTCAGAAACGAGTAAAGGAACAACGTTTCTGATTCGTTTCCCTATGACTTTAGTGACAGTCCATGTCTTATTGGTGCGTATTGGAAGCTATAGATTTGGTATTCCTAGTAATTATCTGGAACAAGCATTAGCACCAGGTTTAGGAGAATTTCAAAAGGTTGGTGATGAAATGACCTTAAAAATGGATAAGGATTTTTATAATATAAGATATTTAGCCAACTTACTAAATCTACCAGGAGACATTTCAAATATTGAGGAACAGGAAAGATATCCAACCATATTATCACATGCTGAAACTGGTATCAGTGCTGTTGTTGTAGATGAACTTTTAGATACTCATGATCTTGTTTTAAAGAAAATGGGTAAATATCTTCAGAAAATAAAAGGCGTTGCTGGTGTATCCATTCTTGGTGATGGGAGTTTAGTACCATTATTAGATTTGCCAGAATTATTACAATCACCAATGCAGGCAGTATTTTCATCTTCTCTGAATTTAGAAAAGGCAGCAGCAGCAGAACAGGCAAGTGCTGTGCCCCGTATTATGATTGTTGATGATTCTTTAGCGGTTAGAAAAGCCTTATCCTTATTAATTGAAGATGCGGGTTATGAAACAATATTGGCAAAAGATGGATTAGATGCGATTGAAGTTATGAATGAAAATCGTCCTAATGTGATGTTGGTGGATATGGAAATGCCACGAATGAATGGTTTAGAGCTCACAGCACATGTTCGTGCCAACCCAGAGACGCAAAATTTGCCAATTTATATGATTACATCACGTTCAAGGAAAAAATACCGTGATGAGGCTAAAAAGGCAGGAGTTGATGCTTATCTGACAAAGCCTTATCAAAATGGAGAATTATTGGATTTAATTGATAATGCTTTGGCAGGATAAATCGGATGAATACAGACTTATATGTTTTATTGATATTTGATGATAGATATCTGTTTATTCCTCAACATGAGGTCGAATCTGTAGAAATTATTAGTGATGTGAAAATAACGGATACATTTGAAGGGGTTGTGGGATGGTTTTTTGGGCATGGTTTAGAATCACCTGTGTATGCTTTGGGATCGGAACTCTCTTTATTATTAGAAATCCCAAAAAAACGGGAATATTTAGTATTACTGAAAGCAAAACCACAACCTATAGGGATTCTTTGCGATGAAGTGGAAAATATGAATTTCAAAAAAGAGTTTCTCCATCCCCAAGACTTACATGTTGTAATGGATATTCCAGATACGCCTATTAGTCAATTACTAATTTATCAAGATAAAATGGCTTACATCTGTTCCGGTACCGCTTTGGTCAAGTATTTTTCACATATCAGTAAACAATTTTCAGTAAACGATTATGACTGAAGACATTGCAAAAAGCAGTCGCGCTTGGCTATTAAATTTTGGTGGTGGATTAAAAGCCGCAGTCGGACTGCATGAAATGTCACAAGTGCTTATATCGCCAACCTTATTTGATGTGCCCACAATGCCGCGCTATTGTAGCGATGTTGTGATTTTTCAAAAGCGTATTTTGCCTGTGCTAAATGTACCGAATATGTTATTAGAAGGCAAAAAAGTGATCATAGTGAACACTAAAGTGATTGGTGTTGCCATTTACCAGGACGAAACCACAGAATCGGCCAATTATGGCAGCCTGTTTTTAGCTTCTATGCCAGAAAGTATTATTGTCAGTGATGAAGATGTTTGTGATTTACCAGAAGAACAAAAATATTGGGAACCTTTTGCATTTACTTGTTTTTCCTACCATGATATAACTGTTCCAATTATTGATTTAGCATATTTATTTTCTGAAGAATTTAGTGCAGTTAAACAAGGTATTCAATAACAGGTAAGGAAAATATATAAACATGTGTGGCATTTGTGGTGAATTAAGATTTGATGACTCAACACCCACCCTTTCCAAAATGATGTGTAGTTTGGCACAAAGAGGTCCTGATGATTCAGGAGAATTTATTCAAGGACCTATTGGATTAGGGCATCGACGTTTATCAATTATAGATTTATCAGATCGCGCTCATCAGCCGATGGTAAATGATGGAATCGCTTTAGTATTTAATGGCACAATTTATAATTATCGTGAGCTACGCCATAATTTATTAGCGCAAGGACACACTTTTTATTCTAAAAGTGATACTGAAGTTATTCTCAAAAGCTATGTTCAGTGGGGTGAAGCCTGTCTTACTCACTTATATGGCATGTTTGCCTTCGCTCTTTGGGATAATCGCAAACAACAACTTTTCTTAGCCCGTGATCGTTTAGGCATTAAACCTTTATATTTTACTCATTCCTCGAATGCATTGCGTTTTGCCTCTACTCTTCCCGCATTGATTGCCGCTGGCAACCTTAATACAAATATTGATCCTATTGCCTTACATCATCATTTAACTCTGCATGCGGTTGTACCCGCACCGCGTACTTTATTGAAAGGCGTGCGGAAATTAGCGCCTGGAACAAGTTTAACTTTTTCTGTTAAAAATAAACCTTGTACCCCCAAAGCATATTGGCACTTACAAGATTCTTGTGTTGAAAAAACTGAAAAACAATGGATAGAGGCGATTCATGCCGCTCTTCAAACTGCTGTGGAACGCCGTCTTCATGTCGCTGATGTTCCTGTAGGAATATTATTATCTGGTGGATTAGATTCTAGTTTATTAGTTGCTTTATTGGCTAAACATGAAAATATTCATACATTTTCAATAGGTTTTGAAGATGCTCCAGAAGAGCGTGGTAATGAGTTTGAATATTCCGATCAAGTTGTAGCCCGTTATCATACCAAACATCACCGTTATATCATCCCAAATGCCCAAGTTTTAACACGCTTACCAGAAGCGATTGCTGCCATGTCAGAACCAATAGTCGCGCAAGATGCAGTCGCCTTTTATCTATTAGCAGAACAAGTATCGAAAACTGTGAAAGTTGTGCAAAGTGGTCAGGGAGCAGATGAAGTTTTTGGGGGGTATTTTTGGTATCCCCTAATGCAAGCGGCTCACGGTTCAGATTTATCGCGTTTTAAAAAATATTACTTTGATCGCAGCCATGATGAATTTTTAGATACCATCCATCCAGATTATCATGGCGAAGATTATACCTCCCAAACCATAGCAGAATTATTAGCAGAAAAGGGCACATTTTTAGATAAAGTCCTTCGCATGGATGTCACGACTTTAATTGTCGATGATCCGGTGAAACGGGTAGATAATATGACAATGGCTTGGGGATTAGAAGCACGGGTACCTTTTTTAGATCAAAATTTAGTTGAATTAGCTGCCTCAATGCCTTCAACATTGAAACTTAAAAAAAACGGAAAATATCCACTAAAAGCGATAGCACGTGATTTGCTTCCAGCAACGGTGATAAATCGTCCTAAAGGTTATTTTCCTATGCCAGCCTTAAAATATGTGCGTGGTCCTTTTTTAGAATTGATGTCTGATGTGTTAAATTCAAATGCTTGTCGTCAACGTCAGTTATTTCAAAATGATTATATTGATAAGTTATTAGCAACCCCAGAACAATATAAAACACCGTTGCAAGGCAGTAAATTATGGCATTTGGCTTTATTAGAGATGTGGTTGCAAAAGCATTTAGATTAATAATTTTATCAAATTTGCTGAATAAGAGATTCGAACTGACATTCCTTTATGCTAAATCTTAATCCATGAATAATAAGATATTAATACTAATAGATGGTTCTTCGTATCTTTATCGTGCTTTTCATGCGCTCCCTTCTTTCTCTAATTCACAAGGTTTACCAATTGGGGCTGTGTATGGCATGTCAAATATGCTTAAAAGTTTGTTGCATAACTATCAACCTGTTTATGCAGCAGTCGTATTTGACGCTAAAGGTAAAACATTTCGTAATGAGCTTTATTCTGAATATAAAGCTAATCGCCCCCCGATGCCTAATGATTTAATCCCGCAAATTCCTTTAGTACATGAAATGGTACGAGCCTTAGGATTTCCCTTATTAATGGAAAATGGTGTTGAGGCAGATGATGTTATTGGCACTTTAGCCAAACAAGCAGATGCAACAGGCATGCACACTTTAATCTTTACTGGTGATAAAGATTTTGCACAATTAGTGACTCCAAACATCACGCTCATTGATACGATGAAAAATACTCGTTTAGATGTGCAAGGTGTGCAAAATAAATTTGGTATTCCGCCTAATTTATTTGTGGATTATCTCAGTTTAGTCGGTGATGCTGTGGATAATGTGCCCGGTGTTAAAAAAGTCGGTCCAAAAACTGCGGTAAAATGGCTTGAAATGTATGGTAGTTTAGATGCTGTGATAGAGAATGCTGACAAAATTAAGGGAAAAGTTGGGGAGAATTTGCGTGAAGCTTTAGCACATTTGCCGCTAACACGACAACTTGTTACTTTGAAATGTGATGTACCATTATCACATACCCCGTTGCAATTAAAGTTAAATTCTTCGCAAATTATTGCGGTAGACACACCTAAAAAAAAACAGATTCTAAGTCAAGCAGACTTTGAGCATTGGTTAAAACGTCTTAATGATTCTGAACTTTTTGCCTTTGATACAGAAACAACTAGCCTGGATTATTTAGAAGCCGAAATCGTCGGCGTCTCATTTGCAGTGGCAGTAGGAGAAGCAGCGTATGTTCCACTTTGCCATAATTATATGGGGGTGCCTCAACAATTATCACGTGATAAAGTATTAGCCGCACTAAAGCCTTTACTGGAAAACAAACCTAAAGTTGGACAAAATCTTAAATATGATGCTCATGTTCTCGCCAATCATGGTATTGATTTAGGAAATATTGCTTTTGATACGATGCTAGAATCCTATGTATTAGATAGTTCAGCGACACGGCATGACTTAGATTCACTCGCTCTAAAATATTTGGATTTAAAAACTATCAAGTTTGAAGATGTAGCGGGAAAAGGTAAAAAACAATTATCTTTTACCCAAGTGGATTTAGAAAGTGCGACACAATATGCTGCGGAAGATGCTGATGTTACCTTGCAATTGCATCAATGTTTATATCCCCAATTATCTCCAAAACTCCATAAAATTTTTACTGAAATAGAAATGCCATTGATTCCAGTATTAATGCGTATGGAACGAAATGGGGTGAAAATTGATGCGGCGCAACTTTATAAGCAAAGTCTTGAATTGACAAAAAGTTTGCAAGTATTGAAAGAACAAGCCTATAAGTTAGCAGGTACAGAATTTAATCTCAATTCTCCTAAGCAATTGCAAACAATTTTATTTGACATATTAAAATTACCCGTTTTGAAAAAAACACCTAAAAAGGAGCCTTCCACAGCCGTTGAAGTTTTAGAAGAATTAGCACTTGATTACCCTCTTCCTAAATTGATTTTAGAATATCGTAGTTTGAGTAAGTTAAAATCAACATACACTGATGCTTTGCCTCAACAAATTAATCCCAAAACAGGGCGCGTACATACTTCTTATCAACAAGCGGTGACAGCAACAGGGCGATTATCATCAACCAATCCAAATCTTCAAAATATTCCCATTCGCAGTGCAGAAGGGCGGCGTATTCGTCAAGCTTTTGTGGCAGAGAAAGGATATCATTTAATTGCAGCAGATTATTCACAAATTGAGCTTCGCATCATGGCGCATTTATCCCAAGATGAGAAATTGCTGGCTGCTTTTGCAGCAGGGGAAGATATTCATAAAGCGACGGCTGCTGAGGTTTTTGATGTTCCTCTTGATGACGTCACCGTTGAACAACGTCGCAATGCCAAAGCTGTCAACTTTGGTCTAATTTATGGTATGCAAGCTTTTGGTTTAGCAAAACAATTAGGTATTGAACGTAGTAAAGCACAAAATTATATTGATATCTATTTTTCCCGCTATCCAGGTGTAAAAACATATATGGAAAATACGCGAGAATTGGCGAAAAAACAAGGATATGTAGAAACAATATTTGGACGACGATTGTATATTCGAGAGATTAATTCGCGTAATGCGAAATATCGCAAACATGCTGAACGCACTGCTATTAATATGCCACTGCAAGGGACATGCGCTGACATTTTGAAAAAAAGCCTATTATTAATAGATAATCAGATTCGTGATTTAGATGTGAAATTGATTTTGCAAGTTCATGATGAGCTTGTATTAGAAACGAATGAATCTATTTTAGAGAAGGTAAGTTCAATTGTGAGTGAAATTATGAGAAAAGTGGCTTTACCAATTGATGTCCCTGTGAATATTGGAATTGGGAAAAATTGGGATATGGCGCATTAAAATTGTGGTTTTTCAAGTTTTTAGCCCCGAATGGGGCATGAAGCATCAATTAATTTCCAAAAAAGAAATTATTTTTTAATCCATTCAAGCCCTTTAGCGTTAGCTTTCTCAATGTCTAGCGTTACACGAGACCAAAACATGGGATTTTCACCAGCAGAATAAGAAAAATCTGTCACTTCTATACCTAAGGTTTTTATGAAATTTATCAATGAAGAGAGCTTGTTAGCAGATATATCAGGGGGTTTGGTCCACTTAATTTTTGTTTCATGATTCACTTCTTCCGCATAATAGGTGATTATACCTTCATTATGAACGAAAATAGGTTGTTGAAAAGACACAGATACGGTAGTTTCTATGTCTTTAGCAGTGCCAGAGGAATCGGTATAAATTTGAATCATCTGTCGAACATTAAAGGTAGGCTCACTTTCAAAGGACATTTTTGATATTTGTTTGGTAAAAGTCATTGTATTAATCGGAATATTTGTCCTTAGCTTGGAAGTGATTTTAGCAAGTGCAATGGTAATACTGGATAAAATATTATCAGCCCATTTTTTTTCAGCAACAATAGCAGCAATTCCGACAATTTCACGATTTCCATCATTATTTAGCCATTCTGGCATATCATCCTTGGCTATTTCCTTATAGGAAATGCCCATTTTCTTGGAAAAGTCCTGCAAATCAGAATACAAATCAGATGGTATAAGTGCAGTGCTATTAGGTATTGGTTTTATTACTGTTGGCTCTATTCCACCACAAGCTCCCAAAAAGAGTAGTAAACCTAATAAGTAAGCCTTTAATTTCATAATTTTTTTTCACCATTTGTCAATTGATAATGAAAGCCAAAACTTAGTTGACTCTATATCCATCTTATAGCAAATATTAACAATATTAACACTATTCCACCTATAAACCAGTGCCATAATGGTCTTGTTTTACTCTCATTTTTTTCAGGAATATAAATCACTAAAGCTGTCGTATTATCTTGATTTCGTCTCCCTTTTTTCAGCACTGCATTCAATAATTTTTCCACGCATTTCTTAGCCGATATAGAACGGGCTAAAATTTTGCCGATTTCTACATCAGAAAGCGTGAATATACCATCGCTAGCCAAAAGAATACGATCACCTGGATATAAATTGACTGGAGCTGATGATTGATCAATCAAATCAATTTTATTTCCTGTAACAGCAGACCGTAGCATATTACGTTTTGGATGTGTTACTGCTTCTTCAGATGTGATCTCACCACATTGCACCCTCTCTTGCAAAATTGGTTTAAAAGAATGGTCAGCATTCAAACGAAGTAATCGCCCTGCACTATAAAGCCATAAGGGTGAATCACCGACACTAACCCATTCCATTTCTTCTTCATTTAAAGCTACCCCAACCAATGTACAACCCATGCCTTGTAAATGTGGCTGCGTTTCTAAAATTAATTGTCGATTAGCTTGATCTAAAGATTGCTTTAGCCGCTCTGCTATAGTTCCTGAAACCTCATGATAATTTTCCATGAAAGTCCTAATAACACATTCACTAGCATAAGCGCCACCTTTGTGTCCTCCCATGCCATCAGCCAATATCATCAAGATTTCTGCAGGCTTTCTTTTATCAAAACCAAAATCATCTTCTTGATAATTGCGTTTTCCTTGAATACGTTCACCAGCATATTCAAGATTTAAAGTACCATTGGCAAAACACGTGGCTTCTTGCATCAAAATCTCCGGGGCATAATAACACCGGTTTTAGGATCACGCCTGACACCAATATAAGAACCAGTATGAGGGGTTAGTTGGTCTTCTAATAATCCTTTACGCATGGATAATAATTTACCGACGCTTGTTTGATATTTACCTCCCAGTAATAATAAATCATCTCGATAAACATAAGTTTGCTTAACAGGTGCCCAACGTCCACCTTGTTTGCGAAATGTCGCATTAAAAGGATTGCAATCAATAATAAAATATTTACCATTCGTCTCTTCTGTAAGTTCTAAATGGATATTACTGACAGAATTATCTGTTATAACAATATCAGCGATGTTATCGCGTCCTACTAGATAAGTTTTCATCAAAATTTCTCATTAATTTTTATCTTAAAGAGTACAAAATAAACTGCCTTTAAATAAATATCAAGACTCAAATTCTAATGATTAATTTTCATTTAAGAAATTTTGCAATAAAATCAATAACATTAATGATATTATATAGTTATATTTGAAACTTAAAGTAATTTGTTAAGTATTGTAAAATTAATGTTTTTTGTGATTTCACTATTTTTGTGATATAATTCTCATTAGAAATAAACATTTCCTGCAAGGAGAAAGTTAATTAGCCGACATTTCCGCATGAACACATGCTGCTCGAATAAAACCAGAAAATAATGGATGTCCATCGCGAGGTGTCGATGTAAATTCAGGATGGAATTGGCAACCAATAAACCAAGGATGATGAGCATTTTCTATCACTTCTACGAGATTGTAATCTGCCGACATACCAGAAAATATCAAGCCTGCTTGTCTCAACATCCCTAAATAATTATTATTAAATTCATAGCGATGGCGATGACGTTCACGGATAATCTCTTTGCCATATAAGTCATAAGTTTTGCTCCCCTTCATTAAGTGACAATTTTGCCCCCCTAAGCGCATTGTGCCACCTTTGTTTGTATTTTCATGACGTTGTTCAATTTCACCAGATTCTGTCATCCATTCACTAATCAAAGCAATAACAGGATGTTCCGTATGGGGATTAAATTCTGTACTATTTGCACCTTCTAAACCAATTTCTCGGGCAAAATCTATGATAGCTACTTGCATCCCCAAACAAATACCTAAATAAGGAATATTATTTTCTCGGGCAAATTGTGCCGCGTAGATTTTGCCCTCAATACCACGTTCACCAAAACCACCAGGGACTAAAATAGCATTGATATTTTTAAAACACTCAAAATCCTTTTTTTCAATTTCTTCTGAATCTATATAAATAATATTAACTTGAGTGTGCGTCTGTATTCCAGCATGCTTTAAGGATTCATTGATTGATTTATAAGCATCTGTTAATTCGATATATTTTCCAACCATCGCCACATTAACACTGGCACTGGTATTATCCATCGCCGTTAAAACATTTTTCCACTCGCACAAGTTAGCAGGTGGTGTATTTAACTTTAATTTTTCACACACAATGTTATCTACCCCTTGTTGATGTAATAACAAGGGAATGCGATAAATTGAATCCACATCTACTAGTGAAATAACAGCACGTTCTTCAACATTAGTAAATAAAGAAATTTTCTTAGTTTCCCCTTCTGGTAAAGGGCAACTAGAACGGCAAAGTAAAATATCGGGTTGTATCCCAATCGAACGTAATTCTTTAACAGAATGTTGAGTGGGTTTAGTTTTAAGTTCACCGACTGTGGGTAGATAAGGCACTAAAGTGAGATGAATAAAAAGTACACGATCATGTCCTAATTCACAAGCTAATTGGCGGTTCGCCTCTAAAAAAGGTAAAGATTCAATATCTCCCACCGTACCTCCAATTTCCACCATGATCACATCTGCACCTTCCGCACATTTTTGGATAGAAGACTTGATTTCATCAGTAATATGAGGAATAACTTGCACAGTAGCCCCTAAATAATCACCGCGCCGCTCTTTGCGTATGACATTTTCATAAATGCGCCCAGTTGTGAAATTATTCTTTTTCCTCATTGTAATACGCACAAAACGTTCATAATGTCCTAAATCAAGATCAGTTTCCGCACCATCATCGGTGACAAAGACTTCACCATGTTGAAATGGACTCATTGTGCCTGGATCTACATTAATATAGGGATCTAATTTGAGCAAAGTAACTTTGAGTTGACGTGCTTCAAGAATAGCCGCCAATGATGCAGATGCAATACCCTTACCTAAAGATGAAACTACACCGCCCGTAATAAAAATAAATCGTGTCATATTAAAAACTCATGTTAAATTTTATGCTCTTCAACAATTAACATTTCAGGATGACTTGCCCGTTCTTCTTCAAACATATTGCGAACACAAACAGCCAAATGTTGTTTGCCTTCAAGCTTTGAAGTAACAACTAAAGGAATTCGTAATTCATCCTGTCCTTCAAAATCCAAAGTAAATAGCTTAACTTGACCACTTCCCTGAATCCAAGACATGCAAAGAGGTAATGCGATATGAATAATATCACCGGTTTGATAACCTTCTGGTAACGAAACTAGCAAATCAATGCGCTCTCCTGTCCCAAAATTCTGAACCTGTGTATCAGTAGCATTTCTAAAATCAATATTAACAGGAAAAGGAGAGCCATATTTACTCCAATCTTCTTCATGGTTACGTATTACTTCGACAGCCGCAATACCCTCTAAGACCTCAATAGATTTAACATGTTCTGTCAATTTTGCAGCCTCTTCCGCACTCATTTCTTGACCATTCACGCGTAAACGTGCTTCACCCATTTTAATATTAGATTTTTTCAGTTGAATCATCAAAATGATAGCTGCAACAGAATCCAGTGTCGAATAAAGTCGTCCCTGTTCATTAAATTGGCGCATGACTTGATTAGCCAATTTTATACCACGCTCTAACTCACCAATAGCAAGAAAACTTGCAGCCGCATAAGCCAGTGTCGCCCGATCCGCAACAGCATGTTGACATTTCTTTAAACGCGCCTCATTGCCATCTATTGTGTTTTCAAGAATTTTTCTCACAGCTTGACTATTTTCATCTTGCATGGCGAAGATATAACTATCTTCAATACTATGAATACACAAAGGCATGTGCTGTAAATGATGAGCTTGGGCACCCTGTTCTGCTAATAACACACCGTCACGTACAGCTTGACGCAAATGTCGAGACAAATTAGGGAGAGCATCTAATTGCTTCAATTTCCACAGATAGCGTACCGTACTTTTACTAAGGTGCTTATTAATTTTATTATGTATCGGATATACAGAAAAGCCCATTCCTGGATGTAACATTTGTTGTTCACGAGCAATACCTGCCTCAATAATTTGCTCAGCTTTACTACGCTGTTCATCATTTTCGCTTGATAAATACATAAATATTGCTGCTAAAATTTTAGCAGCAGTTTGTTCACAGCAAAAATGAGGATAATTTGCTGTTGCTGTTATTAGCCTTTCAAATGGGATATCAAGATTTGGAAGGATATGCAAGCTTTCAGATGTCTCTAAGTTAATAGACTCATTCTTGACTAAGAAGTTTAATGCTTTGTGTTTGGATTCAAACTTGCCCAAATGACCAATGTTCATTTCAATAGAATCTGTTTCTCCTGAAGCTCGATCCTCAAGAGTTGCTTTATAAGTCCCAAAATTGACATTAAACTTTAATTCTACTGGTGTTTTTGTGTGAAAATCATTAAGTGGCGTACCATTGGCTAAGACAACAATTTCACCATTATGTTTCAAAGTAATATGTGCTTTTCGAGAACGGCTAAAAGCATGTAAACGACCAAGAACTTGATCATTGGGATGAATAGCAGCAGGTAATTCAAGAGCAACTTGTACCGATTGCTCTACAACAATTGTGGTACTCGCTTCTGTCCAATTACCTTCATTTATAGCAAAAGTTTCAACTGTAAAAGTACCCAGTGAATCACCTAAGGGAATAACCACATCTTTAGTGTTATTCACATCGACCATCTCATAAAATAAAACCTTTGGAAATTCAAATTGTTGTAATTCTTCTCTTGTTGCTTCTTGTATAAATGGATTTTCTGGTATCAAATCTGTCTCATTAACATCTAAAAATATAGATAATTCCTCTTCTGGAGATAAATCCTCCTCTAGGGATAATTCTCCTTCAAGAGACAACTCCTCTTCAGGGGACAATTCTTCTTCTATGGACAATTCCTCTGCTATAAACTCCTCTAAGTATAAATCTTCTTCCTTTTCTTCAGAGATATTAATTTTCTCAATATCTTCTCCTGAATTATTCATGTTAAAGTAAAATTCAATAACATGTTCTTCAATGATGGCACCAAGTTTGTCTGCTTCGCTTAAAATGATTTCTATTTGCATGGTAGTCTGCAATTTAATGTCATCCAGTACTGATTGATTACTTGGTTCAGAAATCGCAATGAAGAGACAATTTCCTCGCTTAAATAACGGGAGAATTTGGTATTTTGTTAAAAATTGTATATCAATAAGCTTGATAACTTCTGGATCGAGTTGAATGCTTTCAATATCAAGAAGGGGGAGACAAGATTTTACCGCAATCTCGTGAATAGAGCGTGTGGAATCTTTTTTGGACATATCTTGCAGCATTTTCTGGGCACGATGTTTTTGTATATAGTTACCTTTAGCGAGTGTTTCTGTAAGAATTTTTTGAGCACTTTCACTGTCATTCATATCCAAAAACCATTGTGCTAAATCTAATTGAGCATGAACCTCAAAATCGCTATTAAGCTCAAGTTCTTCAGTAGAAGGTTCAAGAATAGAAAGATCAGCACAGTTTTCTAATACTTTTTCTATAGTTGTGAAAGCACGATCATTCATGCCTTCAGTTGCGGTATCAATAGCATCCTGAATGGCGTTCCCTAAACTTATATTGGGCTGTTTTTGTGTTGCAATACGTTCATCACGCACACATAAAAGCACTGGAATTGTTTTATCCGTCACATTTTCAGTTGTGATGCGGACGACTAAATCTGTACCTGTTTTAATAGTTTTTGGTGCTGAGACGGATAATTTAAATGGATTTGGTTTGATAAAAGTCGTATAACCTTCAAAAGCTTGGTCATTTACAAATCCCCCAACAAATACTGTACATAATGGACTATCTGTTGTAGCCGTGATTATCTCACCCGCACTAATATCTCCCACTTCTTGTACAATATAGCGACTAGAAATCAAATCTAAATTCACCAAAACCAAGGATTGTATGTCTTTATTGACTTGAATAAGACCTTCATTAGTGATGATTTCATCAACCGTCAGTGGTGCATCGAAAAAATCACCTTCTGTTAAATGTCCACCTCTTAGAGGAAGCGCATTGGGTTCTCGCATCACTGAAAATAGTTTTTCTTGACCCAATTCGCTAATAATAGAGATTTTTTGTTCTGTATTTTGAGCACCTGGGATTGTAAGTTCTGCTACCCGTTCTGCATCATTATTAGCCATTAAATGCAAAAAGAATGGTCCTTCACCACTTATCGAAATTCTGCCTGTATAACGTCCTGGAGAAACAGGTTTGAGTGTGAAATCTGCGATTTCTAATCCTTCCTCTATCACTGTTCCAATGAGTTTACCATTAAATGGAATTTGATAACTTTCCACGGCTAGTTCAAATAAGAATGTCGAGGTGTCCTGTTTGAACTTATGTTTGAGAAAACGAGCAGAAAGTGGCACGAGAACATCTTCAGCAATTATAAAGCTAACAGGTGTACAAATACGGCGTTGAGCTATTGATAATTGTGCTGAGTAGCATCCAGGCGGGAGCATTGACAGGGTTTTGATGCCAACCCCATTTGTAAGTTCTACATCCCGCTCTGTACATAATTCACCATTACATTCGATAATCAAGCGTAAATCTTTTGGTGGCTTGGGGAAGGCAATAAATAAATGCACTGTATCCCGCATTGCACGATAAAGTTCACGATCACAAACCAAACAAGCAACAGGGGCAATGTTACGAACCTCTGGCATAATGGTCATGTCATCTAATTCTATAGGAACTGAAATAACAGGTAATACATTGATTTTATTAAATGATTTTACCAAAAGACGTTGAAGTCGTTCATCACTTGCATTTTTTTTATGCTTAACATAAACAAAGTAGTGACCAATTTGCACGTCGTCTTTTCTTTTCCAGGCATCTTGGTGATCACGAATGGTGATTTTAAATGGGTATTTCATTTTTTAAAACCTTCAGGTTGTTTTGGGAATAACACCATTTGTACAATAGGATAATCAATATTGCTTGTTGGAACGCCAAGTAATGTATACCAGCCTTTTTTTCAAGCTGTTTCATCTGGGATTGATGTATGCTTTTCATTTCGTCAGAAATTTTTTTCTACCTTGTCAAAACAGTTAGAGAGTTTATGTGTATATTAAATTTTAATAAGCTTATGTTACAATTTTTTTTCTTTAAATATTATGGATAAGATTATACCCTCTATTATCATTCTTGCGGCAGGCGTTGGCAAACGCATGCATTCTGATTTGCCTAAAGTTTTACATAAAATTGCCGATAAGTCATTGATTTCTCACGTTGTTGACTGTGCCAATGCACTAAATCCGAATAATATATATGTCATTTATGGTTATAAGGGCGCACAAGTCCAACAGGCATGTGCAGATCGTAAAATTTTTTGGGTTGAGCAAGCGCAACAATTAGGTACTGGACATGCTGTAGCCCAAGCCATGCCTAGTATTACTGATGATGCGATGGTGTTGGTGCTTTGTGGTGATGTGCCTTTAATTAAGCCAGCAACGCTACAAGCGTTATATTCAAAAGTTGATAGGAATAGTCTGGGTGTGCTCACTGTTGTGTTAGATAATCCGAAAGGGTATGGGCGGATTATCCGTAATACTCAAAATCAGGTAGTGCGTATTATTGAGGAAAAGGATGCTGATCCTGAGATTAAAAAAATTAAGGAAGTGAATACTGGTATCTTCATTATACCTGCTAGCCATTTGCGTCGTTGGTTGGCATCTTTAAAAAATGATAATGTTCAAGGTGAGTATTATCTCACAGATATTATTGCTTTGGCAGTCGATGAAAATTTGCCCATTCATACAACAATAAGCCATGATATGTATGAAGTTATGGGCGTGAATAATCGCCAACAATTAGCGATTTTAGAACGTCATTACCAATCCCAACAAGTTAATCAACTTATGTTGGGCGGTGTCTCTGTACGTGATCCAGCACGTGTCGATATACGAGGTACAGTGCAAGCAGGGCGTGATGTATTAATTGATATTGATGTGATTTTTGAAGGTGATATCACAATTGGTAATCAGGTTAAAATTGGACCACATGTTGTGATACGTAATGCTAAAATTGGTGATAATGTAGATATTTTATCACATTGTGTGATTGATAATGTTGTTATTGGTGCAGGGTGTCGAATTGGTCCTTTTGCACGTTTGCGCCCAGATACTGTTTTAGGTACACAGGTACGTATTGGTAATTTTGTTGAGCTCAAGAAAACAATTGTGGCTGAAGGTTCTAAAATTAATCATTTAAGTTATATTGGTGATACTGAGGTGGGTTCTGATGTAAATATTGGGGCAGGGACTATCACGTGCAATTATGATGGCGTGAATAAGCATAAAACAATAATAGGAGATGGGGCTTTTATTGGTTCTGATACTCAGTTAGTTGCACCAGTGACTGTGGGAGCAGGGGCAACTATTGGGGCGGGGACGACGATTACAAAAAATACACCACCTGATGTGTTGACTTTGAGCCGTACTGTACAAAAAACAATATCTAGTTGGCAACGTCCTACGAAAAAACTGATAAGTGATAACTGATAACTAACTGTTGTACTTGACATTTGCACCTTTATGCAATACACATAAAGCTCTCATTATAACCAAAGGTTTATTTTCCTTGAGTGATATTCCGATAAGTGTATTATTTGGCATATTGTTTTTTCTAATTTTATGCTCTGGATTTTTTTCAGCATCTGAAACAAGTATGATGACAATTAATCGTTACCGATTACGCCATCTTGCGGCAAAAAAACATCGAGGTGCTGAGCGTGTTAATGATTTATTAAAACATCCAGAGCGTTTAATTGGTGTCATTTTATTAGGCAATAATTTTGTTAATATTTTTGCCTCTTCAATTGCGACGGTGATTGCGATTGAATTAATGGGTGATGCTGGTATTGCTCTCGCTGCGACATTATTGACAGTGGTGATTCTCATTTTCAGTGAAGTCGCTCCTAAAACAGTCGCTATTCTCCATCCTGAAAAGATTGCTTTCCCAGCATCGTTGATTATTAAACCTTTATTGATATTATTTTATCCTTTGGTATGGTTCATAAATCATATTACTAATAGTTTATTAAAACTGATAGGCATTTCGGAACAAGATAAAGATAACCATCATTTAAATTCTGAAGAGTTACGGACTGTGGTACATGAAGCGGGGGGGTTGATTCCTAAATCTCATCAAGAAATGTTATTAGGCATTTTAGATTTAGAGAAAATTTCTGTAGAAGATATTATGGTGCCACGTAATGAAATTATTGCTATTGATATCAACGCGCCACTTGAAAAAATTACTAAGCAAGTGGCTACCAGTGAACATACACGTTTACCTTTATACCGTGATGACATAGATAATGTGATTGGTATCATTCACATGCGTAAATTGTTGCATTTATTTGAACACAATAATTTTAGTAAAAAGGCTTTAGAAAAAACCGCTCGTGAGCTTGATTTTGTGCCAGAAGGAACACCTTTACATACACAATTAGTTAATTTTCAAAAACATAAGCGGCGTATTGGTTTAGTGGTGAATGAATATGGGGATATTCAAGGTTTAGTGACACTTGAAGATATTCTTGAGGAAATTGTTGGAGAATTTACGACAAATCCCGATACACCAGATATACAACCCCAGGATGATAATACGTATCTTGTTGAGGGGAGCATTACAGTGCGCGAGTTCAATCGTGTGATGAAATGGCATTTACCCTTAAATGGTCCTAAAACACTTAATGGGTTAATTTTAGATTATTTAGAAGTGATTCCAGAAGCCGGTACTAGTTTACTGTTGGATGGGCATCCTGTAGAAATTGTACAAATGGCAAATAATGCTGTAAAAATTGTACGGGTTCAATGCAGATGAATCTGATAAGGGTGCTTGGGATACACCCTTTCTGTTCTCATTGTACCTAAAATATCAATAATGACAGATGACATTTTTCAATACCTAAAAGTACAAGGTTTTGGCGAAGAGTGAATTAATCCATTCTAATGAAATTTCACAGTGAAAATTAAAAACAATGATACTTCATCTTAAAATTTGGCGACAAAAAGATAGTCAATCCCCAGGCAAAATGGTAGATTACACCATTGATGATATTAGTCCAGATGTCTCATTTCTTGAAATGCTGGATATTTTAAATGAAGAATTACTGAAAAAAGACGAGGAACCAGTGGCATTTGACCATGATTGTCGTGAAGGGATTTGTGGATTATGTAGTCTTCACATTAATGGTAGAGCACATGGCTTAGAACAAGGCATAACAGCATGTCAATTACATATACGCTCTTTCAAAGAAGGAGAGACGATCTATATAGAACCATGGCGTGCTAAAGCCCTACCTGTTATAAAAGATTTAATAGTAGATAGATCGGCTTTTGATAGAATTATTCAAGCAGGGGGGTATATCTCTATTAATACAGGCTCGGCTCCTGATGCAAATGCCATTCCAATACCTGATAAAAACGTCACACAAGCCTTTGAAGCGGCAGACTGTATTGGATGTGGTGCTTGTGTTGCTGCTTGTAAAAATTCATCAGCCATGCTTTTTGTCGCTGCCAAAGTTTCACACCTAGCCCTTTTGCCACAAGGGCAAATAGAAAGACAATTAAGGGTTAAAAAAATGGTCGCCCAAATGGATAAAGAAGGATTTGGTCGATGTACAAATACGGGGGCTTGTTCTTTTGAATGCCCTAAAGGTATTTCACTCAGCCATATTGCTCGCCTTAACCGTGAATATTTATCAGCAACCTTAACTTCTAATTATTGAAAAAAAAATATGACAGGTGTTAAAAACCTGTCTCTAGTTCATACCTATACTAACATTTAAATAAAACCCCGACATTCCGATATCCTGTTCCTCAAAATGCCAATCAACCGAATGTAAATAACCTAAATTAACCGCCAACGTGGTTTGCCTACTAATTTTCGCAAATAGGAAGCCTACTGACATATCTACTAACATACTATCTGATGATTCGCGCCCTTCACGAAAATCTAAATCACCACCACCAACACCGAGCATAGAAAAAAAACGGGTATTATTATTAGCATAAGCCACATAACCCACTTTTAATAACCCATAACCTCGGATAGCAGATTCATTAAAATCCGTTTTGTCATCAATAATACCAAATCCTTCTCCTCCAACAACCCAGTTACCAATGACACCATATCCACCGCCACCGAAAGAAATCTGTTCCTTAACATGAAACTTTGAATTCAAATTATCTAATAGTCCACTTGCTGTGCCTTCAATAAAATCAATCTCTTTAGCCTCTGAAATTGAGATAAATAAGCAAAATAATAACACAGCATGCAAGCTCTTTCTCATGACGTTTTCCTAATATGTGTCGTATAAAAACAACTAAATGTTGTAAAAATAAGTTATATATGATTATTATGACACAACTTAGGAAAATGTCAAATAAAGACAGGGTTTTCACCCTGTCCATAAAGTATAATTTACTTAATGATGTTCACATTCAGTTTTTTTACAGTTTCAAAAGTGATACCACCGCGTGACAGATTCTCTTCTTTTTGATAAGCATCAACAGCTTTAAGAGTTTGTTTACCAATCACACCATCAATAAGACCTGGATTATAACCAGCAGCTTTCAAAGCAGCTTGCAGGCTTCTAATATTTCTAATTGTCATGTTGGTTTCACACAACACAAGACGCCACTCGTTTTTATCTTCAGTAACCTTGACGCGCTTTGAGACAGTTTCATATCTCGCAGGAATCTCAATGGTACGTGTTGTTGCAGGAGTCGTTGCAACTTTAACTCGCACTGTTTTGTATTTACCAGGAATCGGTATAACACGAGTTTCAGCAGGGGTTTTGACAATTTTTTTACGCACAGTGTTAAACTTTGGAGG
>DAOVTJ010000212.1 GCA_030633165.1 Thiomargarita sp.
AAAAAGAGATTTAAGCCTTCAATTAATACGCTGGGATTATCAGTAATGTCTTCATTAAAAATTTCATGTCCATCTTGCCATAAAACCAATTTTTGGGGCGTTTGAAACAAAATATTATCATTCGGATAGCCCGTTTTGAATTTATCTTTAATTTCTTTGGGTAAATTATCCTTAATATCCTTAGCTTCCCAAATACCATGTCGTAATACAAATTTATCTAATAAGGTGCCATCCGTACGTATTGGACGTCTACCATCACGTTTAATATGATATTGTTCAATAAAGTGTAAATCGTATTGCCCCGCACAATGCTTTAAAATATTAGCAAACGCAGGTGCAACTGATCCTTCTGAAGTGATTTTTAAGCCAGATAATCTCGCAATTTCTTGATAGAAAGCGGTGATGACTTTGTGAGTGGGTTTTAGTTTTAGCATTGAATTAGCATAAGCCGAAGGTTTTTAAAAACTGTCCTTCAATTTCCTGAAGGTGTTCTATACGCAATGTTATAAAAAGCTCTGCATCATTATCTTTTAATGCTTGATAAGCTGCAAGTGGTATACCATGGCTTAATAGTATTTTTTCTTGTAAAGTAGTCGGGATATCAAGTAATTGCTCTATGATTGATTTTTGAGGGACTCTGTCTATCAGGATACGATTTGCTGGAGAACTATGCGGAGTTTTTAATTGTGAACTGGGAAAAATATAAGCAAAAGCATTTTTTCCATTTTCACTTAATATTTTATATGCATCAATGGGCTGTCCCGTTTCTGTATTAAGGGGGTGTTTTGTCAACATAAAAATCAAAAATATTCGAAGACGTGATGAGTTTAATGATGAATGTTCTTTGGGAAATAGGGGGGTTCTTATTGTATGTTTCCTTAAATTTGTCTCAAATGCATCTTGATTTTGATGTGTCGCGAATTGTTGCATGTCTTTGAGAGCTTTATTAAGCTGAGTGGTATTCATAGAAATCAGATAATCAGATAAGGAAGATACCCAAAACCATTTTTTTAATATGTCTATTTCTGCGCGTGCTGGTGTAGGACTATAACGGAAAAACTCGTTTAACAATAAAAATTGATTAGAGTAAGGAAGAAGCTGATCTCCAGCTAACCCTATTTCTGTATTCATAAAAGCGGCAGCATTTTGTAAGCTCGCTTTAGCATTTTTTGCTGCGGTAGATAAAGTGTCAGGACTCATTTTTTTCGCAATATTTTCCCAATCACTTTTGTAAATTTTTTTATTATCGGCAGCCATAATCGCACGAAATATGGTCATACGATTAATATTATTGAAATGATAAGGTGTCAAATTTTCCAAAATTTCATCAATATATTCCGCAAGTGAATGGTGATTCTCGTTTTCACTATACACTAAAGCAGACACCATTTGATCTGGCGTTATCTTCTTGCCTTTTCTATTTAAGCGAGAAAAAATGTCAACTGCATGTTCTAAATTAGAACCTTTTACTCTGGTAATGGTTATTTTATAACTTCTTAATTTTTGAGAGATCTGTTCTGCTTTTTCTATTAGTTGGAGAGCATCTTTTTTACATTCTGCTTCAATGTGACGTGCTTGTGCTAAAAAATCAGTCGTTTGATAGCAGGCACGTACAGGAAAAAACCAAGGTTGTGGTTTTTCATTTTTGACATGAACGAATGTTTCCTTACGCAAATCAAACCAAATCCACCACTGCCACTCCGCAACATCTCTGCTACATGGAAAATCATGTGCTAATTTCAAACATGAATATAATGTGGCTAAACGCTGTTGTCCATCTAATATATAAGTGATGACACCGTCACCTTCGATGTCAGGAATTTCTATAGCACCTACTTTTGAACCGCTTGTTATTTTTTCAGCTGTTTCCCATAATAGCAAACTTCCAATGGGATACCCATTATATAAACTATCAAATAAATCAAGCATATCAGAAGGTTCCCATACAAAGGGACGCTGAAATTTTGGAATACGTAACTTTCCTGAAGCAATTTCTTCCAAAAGATCATCTATATGAATGACTTCTGGTTTAATAATGGAGGTATTTATCATATTAAAGCCTCAATTTTGTCAAAAATATCATCCAATTCAGTAGGATTATCGCGACACATCCCTTGAATAGATTCTTTAGTGAATTTATCTCGTTTACTTTCAAAAAGTTGACCGATCTTTTTACCAAAACCTTTTTTCATATCATAATAGTCACGTTGTTTTTGAGTTAATTCCAAAAAAGCCTTATAAACATGCTCTTTCTTGTTTGGAATATCATTAAGCACTTCAACAGGGATATAATTTTCTATTTCGCGTTTTTCCAAAATAGCATAAGCAATCTTTTCTGTAATGCAATCTTTTTCAAGTTGTTGAATGGCAGGATTGACATGTTCAGGATGCAGACGGTCACTATCTACCAACACAAAAACACGTAAAGGTCCCTTTGTTTTCTTTTGAATAGCCTGAATCTGATTTTTTATTTGTGTGGCACCGCCTCGACTTTCAATTTCCAACCAACCGTTTGTATAGGATTCACATAAAGCGTCTCTCTTAAAAGCATGCATCATGGTTTCTAAAAAATAACGATCACTGTCAGCATTTTCAACAATGACATAAGCGGGTTGCGTTAAACAAGATAACGCATTTTGAGGTGTTAAATTTTGTATAGAATCGCACTGTTTTAAGGTGATAGTGATCGTTAAACGATGTGCAACATTGGAATATAAGCTACTTGTATATGACTTTTGTAACATGTCTAAGTTTTCTTGACCTATATGGGAATCTAAATTATCTTGAATCCACGCACTGGATTGTATGAATTCAACATCATCAATTTCCCATAAATGCCTACCTTCATCAAAAAAATCAAGACAAGTATCTAATTTTCTCCAACTCTTTTTATCCTCAAGGACATCTTTTGCAAAAATAACGTTCATTATGTTGACCTTCTTTGACTCATACGAATCGCTTTCGCTTCTTCAAAATCTTCAGAAAAAACACCACTGGGCCAATCACTCACAGCACCCTGATGATCAATCTGAATTTCTTGAATACGATTGTGTGCATCATCATCAATCCAATAAATGATGACCTTTTTGTGATCAAGTGTGCCTTCTGCAATTCTACGCCGAATTCTCAGTATAAAATTTTCTGAATGCGTTTCAATAATAAAATGGGTATTGACTGTTTGTAAGCCAGTAATATACAAATCAGCTAATTCTGTATGTGCCTTGGGATGCAAATGTAATTCAGGTTGTTCTATAATGGCAAGTTGTGCATATTCTTTAGATAACAGTGCAAAATGATGCTGTACAATAATAGGTAATACTTGAGAAATGCCCGCCCCCATATCAGCAATATTGATTTCAAAGGTGGGATCGTCTGGATTGCGAAAGACTAATGCAAAACTATCTCCCGCCTTAGAAATATCAAGTATCCATCCCCCGATATGTTGTTTAAACCATTTCCCCACTGAATCAACTACTTTTCCTCGACGTCGCAAATAATCATCTCCTAATAGTACGGGTGCGTATTTGCCTGCAAAACCCATATTTTTTGGCTGATATCCTGGAAAAGTATAGGTTCTGCGGAGTGTATCACGAAAAGGACCTAAGTACGTGATATTCTTCATTGCACGCGCAAAACTAGATTTCACCTTATTTAAATAAATGACCATTTCTTCAAAACGAGCATTACTTTCTCCTAGCGGGATAATGGTTTTAGGAAATAAACCCTGAAATGTTATTTGGCACGTTTGTTCATTCAACTGGTATTTTTCTGCATCAATAATAGGATCGTTTCCCAACCACTGTATTGTGCAATATTTATATTTCGGAGATTCCAATGTAAATTTATCAATGATAAATAATTTTTTTTCATCAAAATATTGTAATTCTACTTCAAACGTGTAGGTTTGATCATCATCTTCTAAAAAACTGGCTCCAAGCGTGATAGCACCGAATTGAAACCTATTATGAATGAAATCACGGAAAGAACCTCCAAAGTCTAGTCCATTAAATGTCAGTTCCAAGGGACCTTCGGCTTCTTCCGATAAAGCACGTGCTAATAAAAGCGGTAAACGGGAAATGACACTTTTACCCGCATTATTACGACCTATCAAAATTGTGAGAGGTCGTATTTCAATTTCTTGTGGCTGCTTAAACGCTTTATAGTTTTTAAATTTTAGAGAAATTAATTTCATAGGTGATGACTTTGTGGGTGGGTTTTAGTGTGAGCATGTTTGATATAATACCATATCACTGATTGATGTTACGCACTCTATTTCTAAAAAAACATCTTTCCATATTTTGAATTCAGGGGCGATGCCCCTGGCTTAATTTAAAGGTCATTCGTATATTCTAAGGCTAATCCCATGATCACATGTTGCCACATTTCCCAGTGTGAGGATGTTTTGGGTACTAAGGGGTTGTTTTCTACTAATATCACCGCTTCGTTAGGGCTAATGATCCAGTCTCCTACAAATAAGGGGAGTCGTTCATTATTTAAGGAT
>DAOVTJ010000022.1 GCA_030633165.1 Thiomargarita sp.
AAGCCTCTGCTACTCGCCAGGCACGTCCTAAATCACGACTATAAAAATAAGCGGCTAATCCAAAGGGTGTATCATTGGCTAAAGTAATTGCTTCTTCCTCTGTTTTAAAACGAAAGAGTGGTGCTACTGGACCAAAAGTTTCTTCACTGGCAATCAACATGTCGTGTGTGACATCCGTTAAAATTGTGGGTTCAAAAAATGTTCCACCCAGCTTGTGGCGTTGTCCACCTTGGAGAATTTTTGCGCCTTGAGCAATCGCATTACTGATATGGCTTTCAACTTTTTCTACAGCTGCCATATTAATTAGGGGACCTTGCTGTGTTTCCCCTTTTAGCCCATCACCAACTTTTAATTTAGTTACTGCTATTGCTAACTTTGTGGCAAATTCATCATAAATTTTATCTTGAATCAATAGGCGATTACTACAAACGCAAGTTTGCCCTGTATTACGATATTTTGAGGCGATTGCACCTATAATAGCAGCATCTATGTCAGCATCATCAAATACAATAAATGGGGCGTTACCTCCTAATTCTAAAGATATTTTCTTCACAGTCGTCGCACATTGTGCCATAAGTAATTTGCCGATAGCAGTTGATCCTGTAAAAGATAATTTACGTACTAAAGGATTACGCGTTAATTCGGCACCAATGTCTTGAGCACGTCCAGTGACAACATTGATAACACCTTTAGGAAAACCTGCCTGTTCTGCTAATTCGGCTAAAGCTAAGGCACAAAATGGGGTTGCAGCAGCTGGTTTTATTACCACAGGACACCCTACTGCTAAAGCAGGTGCACATTTACGGGTAATCATGGCTATCGGAAAATTCCAAGGCGTGATAGCTGCAACGACACCGATTGCTTGTTTAATAACAACAATGCGTTGTCCCTTTTTCGGTTCTGGGATGATATCCCCATAAACACGCTTACTTTCTTCAGCAAACCATTCTATAAAAGAGGCACCATAAGCGACTTCACCTATAGATTCTGCTAAAGGTTTACCTTGTTCTGCTGTCATTAAGCGTGCTAAGTCTTGCTGATTTTCCATAATCAAGTTAAACCATTGACGCATAATAGCAGCACGTTCTTTAGCTAGTTTGTCGCGCCATTCAGGAAAAGCGGCATTTGCAGCGGTGATAGCGTCATGAGTTTCAGTTTCTCTCATATTAGGGACGGTGCCAAGCACTGTATTATCAGCTGGATTAGTGACTTCAAGTACAGCATTCTGCTGTGCATCTGTCCATGTTCCGTTAATATAGGCTTGTTGGCGAAATAAACGGGATTCAGTTAATTGCATAATATTCTCCTAAGTATCATTGATTTTAGTCTTGAGTTGCCCTATCAATTCCTCCCAAAGCAATCTCAGCTAATTGATAAATTTGTTCCGGTGTAATGACATACGGTGGCATAAAATAAATGATATTACCTAAAGGACGTAATAAAGCACCTTTTTCTAAGGCATATTGATAAACTTGTACCCCACGCCGCTCTTGCCAGGGATATGGCTTTTTCGCAGCATCAACCATTTCTATAGCGAGAATCATCCCTTGTTGTCGCACTTCGCCGACATGCGGATGTTCTCGTAAAGGACGAGTAGCTTTATCCATTGCTTGCGAAAGATGACGATTATTTTCAATCACATTATCTTTAGCAAAAATATCTAAGGTTGCTAAAGCAACGCGACAAGCTAGAGGATTTCCTGTATAACTATGTGAATGTAAAAATGCTTTTAAGGTCGTGTAATCATCATAAAAGGCTTGATAAATATCTTCTGTTGTTAATACTACTGATAAGGGTAAATATCCTGCTGTTAAACCTTTTGATAAACATAAGAAATCAGCTGAAATATCAGCTTGTTCACAAGCAAACATAGTTCCTGTGCGTCCAAAACCGACAGCAATTTCATCTGCAATCAAATGCACTTGATAACGATCACAAGCTTCGCGCAATAAACTTAAATATATTGGATGATACATTCTCATCCCCCCTGCACATTGTACTAAAGGTTCAATAATCACCGCAGCTACTTCATGCGCATGTTTTTCTAATAAGATTTCCATTGCTTCAAACTGTCGCCGTGCATAATCTTCATAAGATTCACCCTTTTCAGCATAACAGCCTGCAGGGGAAGGAGCTGTGATAACATCCATCAATAAAGGGGCATAAGTTTCTTTATATCACTCCACAACTCCCACAGCTAAAGCACCTAAAGTTTCACCATGATAACTATCTTGCTTAGAAATAAATTTCGTCTTTTTTGGTAATCCTTGATTGCGCCAATAATGAAAACTCATTTTCAAAGCAACTTCTACTGCTGCAGAACCATTATCGGCATAAAAGCACCGTGTTAAATTAGAAGGTGTTAGTTTAAGTAATCGCTCCGATAATTCCACAATAGGTTCATGAGTAAAGCCCGCTAATAGCACATGTTCAAGTGTTTCTATTTGATCACATATCGCAGCATTAATATATGGATTAGCATGTCCAAATAGATTTACCCACCATGAACTAATTGCATCAATATAACGTTTTCCATCAAAGTCTTCTAACCATACCCCTTCACCGCGCCGAATGGGAATTAAGGGAAAGGTTTCATGATCCTTCATTTGGGTGCAAGGGTGCCATAAAACAGATAAATCACGTTCGATAAATTTTGAGTTAAGCATAATTTGGTATAAAAAAAGGTTGTCAAGGCGATATTAGAATGTCAGAGATATGTTAAAATGTCGTTTTTTAAAATGATATGACTGACAACTGATAACTGATAACTTATGACAAAATTAGCGGCACATAGTAATCCTTTTAGCAATAGTCGAGTTGATACCCCTTTTCAAACGCATTCAGATTTAAAAGATATTTTTTATAACGAATTTGAAAGGCTAAAATCTATCATAGCAGAAATCAAGGATGATAAAGAAAATCATCAAAGTAAAGGTGCAATTGTCACTGGAGAACCAGGTACAGGTAAAACTCATCTGATGATGCGATTGGCAAAAGATCGTTTAAAACATAATCGCCTACTTTTTATCAGACAACCTAATAATCTAAATTCTGTTTTATACCATATTTATAGTCGAGTATTAGAATCATTTGTGGAAGAGGTGCCTAATAGTGCTTATTCTCAACTTGAACATCTTTTAGCAACCAGTTTTTCTAAAATTATCCATGATACTTTTCTTGAAGTTCGTCAAGAGAAATCTGCAGGTATTCTTGATTATTTTAGAAAACTGACGGATAAAGATAAGTATCTTGTTAAAATACTCTCTGTTGATCCTATCAATATTTATAGAAAATTAGGGCAAGACGGTGCACGCAGTAAACGTGAATATTGGCAACGTATTGAAACTATTATTGATGATTGGTGGAAAAGAAACCACGGTGATGTGGGTTATTCAACGACAATTTTGAAAGGTATTTTAAAATTTTGTAGTTATTCTGATCCTCATAAGAAAAAATTAGTGGGAAAATGGCTGTCTGCTAATGAATTAGAAGACTCCGAGTTAGAAAGTATCGGCTTAAAAGAGTGCAAGGTGGATGATAATAAAGAAGCCTTTTCACTAGAAGCAATGGCTGTTTTTGGTAAGTTATCAATTATGGATGAACCTTTGATGATCATTTTTGACCAATTAGAGGGATTAGGACTTGAATATAATCAAAATTTACTTCATAGCTTTGGTGATGCCATTAAGGAGTTATTTACTTATGTGCCTAATAGCTTAATTATTCTCAATCTTTTTCCTGATAGATGGGAACATTTTAAAGAATTTTTTGATGGTTCTGTCGTTGGTCGGATTTCTCAAGGACAAATTATTTTAAACCAACCTTCTAAAGAAGAATTGAAAAGAATATTGTTCTTAAAAGCACAAGCTTATGGGGTTGATATTGAGCAATTATTCACAACGGAAGATATGGCGGATATTTTAAGTCAAACGTCTATTCGAGAAGTCTTAAACAGAGCGTCACATTATTATCGTTTTAGAACGCAAGATATTCCTTTACCTATAATTCATCAGATTAAGAGTTTTGAAGATGATGTTAAAGATAAGCTAAAATCAATAAATAACCAAATCAAGACTTTGGCTGATGAAATTAAAGAAATAAAAGGCTTGTTAGTAGAATCAAAACCATCTGTGGTTCAAACAGTACGACAGATTGTTCCTACCCAAATATCAACACCATCCGTTAGTACTCTTATTATTGAATATATAGAAAAAGAAAAAGAGCAATTAGAAAAAGAATATGAAAAAATGGTTGTTATTAGTGATAGTGATGATATTGGAAAATTGTTCACTATCACAGAAGCCTTTAATACTATCTTGAAAACGATAGAAATTGATTGCTTAAAACTGGCTCAAAGACGGCTACCAGAACATCTGTTAATAAAAATGCCAACACAAAGTTTTGTGATTGGTTTTTTGCATGGGAGTGATATAGGCTTTACTTCTCGGATTAAAAACTTTAATGAATTATTGAGTACTCATTCAAAAATACACTTTACTCTCTTTAGAGATAAACGGGAATCGACTATTACTGGCAAAGTGGGCAATACTGAAATAGATAGACTAAATAATGCCCCTAATGGTCAATTTATCTACATGGATAAAGAAGACAGAATCACTTTTGAATTGATTTATAAATTAATCCTCGATATTCAAAACCGAGACTTTAAAGTTGATTGGTCACAAGCGATAAAAACTTTGGAGTCTATAATGAGTCATTATTGGCTTATTAAGATGTTTATAAAGGGGGAGTAGGGGTATTAAAAATACTTTTCTACTGTAATATGTCCTGGTGTCTTGCGACGATTTTTTATTAAACCCCGTGATTTTAGTACCTCTTGCGTATCATGAAGCATGAATGAATTACCACAAAGCATGACTTGTGAATGTTCAGGGGACAAAGTGAGTCCCACTTTTTTCTCCAATTTTCCGTTTTTAATGGCATTAGGTATACGATCTTTGAGGGCAAAATCAGTCTCTTGCTGGGTGACGGAAGAAACTGTAATAAATTTTGTGGGTTCTCGTTCTTTGAATTCTTGAATCGTTTCCTGATAATTTAGTTCTTCTACTCTCCGAACACCGTGAATGAGGATAATCTTGGAAAAGCGTTGCCAAGGCTCCTCTGTTTTCAAAATGGATAAAAACGGTCCTATGCCAGTACCTGTGGCTATTAGCCACAAGTGTTCAGATTTTGGCACTTCTGAAAGAGTCAAAAAACCTAAGGACTGTGGTGATACCCAAATAGGATCACCTTTTTTTAATCTGCTCAGCAGTTGGGACAGATGACCTTCTGGCACGATATTGAAATAGAATTCCAATAATTTATCATGCGGTGCATTGACATAAGAATAAGCACGAGAAAGCGCTTTATTTTCACAGTCTAAAGACAATTTTGTAAATTGCCCAGCCTGAAAAGGCTCTACAGTCGCTTCCACTTTGAGTGAATAGAGTTGCTCTGTCCACTGTTTGTTGTCAATAATTTGACCTTTTGTCCATTTTTTCATATTAATTTTGATATATTTTTAAGGTTCCATAATGATCCGAAATCCATCAAATGCATAACGTCCAGCGGGTTGCCACCCATTACGGCTTGCAGCGCGTACATGGAACGAGTCCACGATCCACGATCCACCACGTAAAGCAACAATAGGGGCATATTTTGGGCATTGAGATTCTTTATAAGAATCATTATATATGTTTTCATATCGAGAACAAGTCCATTCCCTAACATTACCCAACATATCGAATAATCCCCATGGATTAGGTTGAAATGAACCCACAGGTGCAGTTTTTTTATTATCCCATTTACTACCACAATTATCACAATTTGCCCTATTTTTACCAATCTTATTACCCCACCAATATTTAGTCTTTGTACCAGCACGACTAGCATATTCCCATTCTGCTTCTGTTGGTAAACGATATTTTTTTCCAGTTTGTTTACTTAACCATTTGGTATAGGCATTTGCATCATACCAATTGACATGAATCACAGGTCGATTACCACGTCCCCAGTCTTCATCGTATGCTTGTTTCTTATGTTTTTCCTGTGTTGTAAACTTATCATATTCTGCAAAAGTGACTTCATACTTACCCATCGCAAACCTTTTGACTGAAACTTTATGTACTGGCTTTTCATCCTTTTCCCCTTTCCCCTGAATATCACCCATATCAAATGACCCTGCAGGTATCCAAACCATTTCTGGTCCCAAGGTCTTATCCTGCAAGTAGTCGCAAAACATATTTGAAGAGGATAAATGTTCGTTAAACTCAACCAATTGAGGATGTTTAGGATTTATCTGCTGTAAAATTGCTATATACTTTTTGGCCGTATCACCTTTTTGGCATCTTAAAGTACGTTCTATCAGAGAGACATAATAGTTTTCAATTTTCTTAAAACCTGTTAAAGCTTTTTCATTGCTAGGTTCTTTTTTTAAGACATCTTTATAACAATCTAATGCGTTCCCTTCTGCTAACCAGCGTTTGGCTTCAAAATGATTTTTACATTGTAATAATAAATTAGAAATTTGAAGAGACAATAAGCGTTTTTTTAAAATCAGAAATTGTTCCGATTTATGATTCACCAGGTGTATATCCGCCAAATGTATCTTAACTTCTTCGATGTCTTGAAGCTCCAGTGCTTCCTTTGTCAACTTAATTGATTGGTTTTCAAGTTCCTTTAAAGAAAAAAACAACATCTTATTATCAGGCGTATTTCTTAATGCCTTCCGATAACAAGCCATTTCTGTTGTTAAACATTTAGGATTTATAAGATGTAAATCCGCCAAATGCTTTTTAACTTTTTCTAAGTCTTGACGATCTACAGCTTCTTCGATCAAATCCATGTAACGTTCTTCAATATTTTTAAAAGCCAACAATGCCACCTTGTTATCAGGTGCTATTTTTAAGACATCTTTATAACATAAATATGCTGCCATCAAATTATCTTCATTCAAATGCGTTTGGCATTTTAATAAATGGGAACGAATACGCTTTTTCAACACTTCTTCAGGGGTTTCTACCACTTTTATAGGCGCTTCAACTTTAATAACTTGGGGAGTTGAGTCTCGAAATACTACCCAAAGGACAACAAAAACAAGACAAAGCAATAAGCCACCTTCCAATACCAATCGTATTGGCAAAAGTTTTGATTTACATTCAATCTGGTTTTTCTTGCAATAGTCTTTTATATATTGAGCGGATTTCTTTTTTTCTAAACCAAGTTCGATAGATTTTTGAACAATACGCTTATATGCTTTTGACGAAATTTGACCACTTGAACCAACCATATCAATGGTTTTATATAGTGTTACTAAACGTTTTTGAATTAAAATTTCATCATAAGCTTTACGTAGTTCAGGTGTTTTAAAAATATTTCTGCATTGACCTATGAGCGTAGCACTGGAGGTAGAAAGGGAATCTTTACGTCCCCCTTTTTTGATTTCAGCATCTTTTTTCTGAATACATGTTTGAATATTTTCAAGAGTCGCCCCAGGGTTAATCTCTAAAAAATAGTATAAAGAAGAATGTCCAACAAATTTTAATGCGTCAGAAATTACGTCAATGGTGGTTTTATCAAGTAGGGATTTTGGCAAATCTAACGTTTCTTCCTTGACAATCGTAACTTTAATCCTACTACGAATTTTATCTAGCGGAATCTTTGGAAATGTTGTGATGAGTTTGTCTAGCTCTTGGGGCAATATTTTACCTTTTAGAGAAAGTGTTTCGATATATCCATCAAGTTCTTTAAAAATCTCTTTTTCTGCTTTATCTAAAAGTAGCTGAACTTGCTGCGCTTCTGCTTTTCGAGCGGCAGGATTGCTCATCACCTTTTTGATTTGTGGGATTAACTCTAGATTTTGTTGTGCAAGCCGCCCTTTTTTGGGATGAGTACGAAATTTTGACCATTCAAGTTGTTTTGCTTTTAGAGCAGCTTGAATCTTACTCGTATCATTTTCTGTCGGTGAGAGTTCTAAGAGATTGAAAAAATTTTCTCGTGCCATTGTATTTACCTATTGATGATCATTAGTTTTTCTTATAGCGACATTTTTTTTAAATGTCGCATTATAACAAATTTTTTCCCAACTGTTTATGATAAAATATATATTATGAAAATTTTACAACTAGAATTAGTCGCTTTTGGCTTATTTACTGATAAAATATTAGATTTTTCTGTCAAAAAATCCAATTTACATCTCATTTCAGGGGCTAATGAGGCGGGAAAAAGCACTATGTGTCGCGCTTTGCATCATTTATTTTTTGGAATTCCTTCTCGCACTCCTGATAACTATCTCCATGCTAATAAAAACTTACGCATAGGGGGTAAATTAATAAATACAAATGGTGAAGAATTATTGTGTTATCGACGAAAAGGCAGCAAAAATACTTTACTAGATGTTAATAATAAACCCTTAAATGAAAAACACTTACAAGCTTTTATTGGCGGGATGACGAAAACGCAATTTACTGCTTTATGTTGTTTTGATCATAAGGATTTGCGGCAAGGCGGGGAAGATTTACTGAAAGGCGGTGGAGATGTTGGTGAAAGCTTATTTGAAGCAGGAACGGGTAGTTTAAAAGTGCATGACGTCTTAGCTAGATTGGATGCTGAAAAAAATAATTTATTTAAACGAAATGCCCGTAAACCTTTATTAAATAAAGCAATTATTGATTATCAAAATGCCAAAAAACGTATTCAAAATTATAGCTTATCTGCTAACCAATATCATGAACATGATAAAAAATTGGCACAAGCATTGCAAGTTAAAAGTGATTTCAATCAAAAATTACAAAATCATCGGGCAAATCAGCATCGTTTACAACGTATTCAGCGTACTCGTCCCCGTTTGCGACGCTATCAAGAATTGACCGCAGAATGGAAAACACTTACTCAGATTATTCTATTACCAGATGATGCCATTTCAAAACGTATGCAAGCCAATATGGCTTGGCGTACCGCGCAAACACAAGAGCAGCAAGCCAAAGAAGTCATTGTTGAATTACAAGAGCAAATTCAAGCCATAACAATTTATCAAGCCTTATTGGCACAAAAAGCCACAATTGATAATTTGCGAGGACGATTAGGCAGCCATCAAAAAGCAGCACGTGATTTGCCAGGGGTACGTACCGAAATGCGGACGGTGGAAAATGATGCACGTGCTCTCAGTTTACGCATTTATCCGAAATTGGCGTTACAAGATGTTCCAAAGTATATGGTAACAAATCCCCAACGAGAGCGTATCAAGCAACTGGCTGATGAGTATCCTGCCTTATTTGAAAAACAAACCAGTATAAGTAAGCGTTTACAGGAAGTCGCACAAGAATTAGTGCAACAAGAAGATGCTTTAAAAGCCTTACCCCATTCGCCTGATTTAACCCCATTACGCGCTATCTTAACAAGAATTTGTAAATATGGTGATTTGGAGGAAACCTATGCCAAAAATGAAATTGAGGTGCGTTCGTTGAAAAACAAGGCAAAGGTTACCTTAAAACAGCTCGGGGGTTGGGTGAGTTTAGAGGCTTTAGAAGAAGTCGTGTTGCCGAAAATAGAGAGAATTGACAGTTTTGAACGTCGTTTTAATGAGCAAGAAAGTGATAGACGACGGATTAAAGAGCGTCTCTTAGAAGCCAGACAACGGCATGAGCGTTCCACTAAAAACAAAAATGCCTTATCTTGGGGGAGTGAAATCCCAACAGAAGAGGGTTTGTTTAAAGTGCGAAAAATCAGGCAAAGCTATTGGCAACAGATTAAAACCTTTAAAAAAAGCAAGAACTCTAAAAGCGCACCTCTATTTGATGATAAAACCAAAGCTTATTTTTCTGGATTAAAAAAGGGAGAAACTCTCAACTTTGATGAACCCACTTCTAATAAAAAAGATGATTTATATCATACCTTTGAAAAGTCCATGCTTGAAGTGGATGAATTATCAGATCGTTTACGCAGAGAAGCGAGTAGAGTCGCTGAATACAGCATATTATTAGCAGAACAAAAAAGTGCTAAAAATGAACTTGAACAACAAACAAAAAAATGGCATCAGCAAGAAAACTTATTAACCGATTTAAAGAATGAATGGGAAAAAAGTTGGAAACCTGTTGGGATTAAACCATGGTCTGCTGCTGAAATGCGGAGTTGGTTAAATGATAGTCTCAATTTACGTGATCAGGCAAATATGTTACGAGAACGTTGCCAACAATTAGAAGAAGGGCGACAATTAATAGCAAAATTATGTCAAGAATTAACACAAGCATTAAAACCTTTTGGGAAAACTTTAACCTGCTTATCAGATTTAATTGAGCAAGGTAATGCTTATATTACTGAAATGATGAAGCAGCAACGTGAACGTGAACATTTACAATTAGAAATTAATACATTAATTAAAGAACAACACCGTGCCCAAAATGTAAATCAGCAAACTAGCAAGGATTTCAAGCAGTGGAAAGTTGATTGGATACAAGCTATTTCTCCATTGCACTTGCCTGATGACACGCCACCTGAAACAGTTCGTAATGTGCTAAATGATTTAGATAAAGTATTAAACAAAATTGAGAAAGCTAAAGATTTAGGGCAGCGTGTCAAATTAATGGAGAGAGATGCGACAACATTTCAGCAAGAAGTGGCGTCATTAGTCAAAAAAATAGCTCCTGAATTAGTTAAAAAAACGCTTGAAGAATCAGTGCCAGCATTATCTAAGCGTTTAAGCCAAGCCGAAAAAGATTTAACACGGTTTGAACAATTGCAACAATCTTTACTCGCTCAAGAAAAACGATTAGCTAATGCTAATCAACAAGTACAATTAAATGAAACACATTTACAAGCTTTACAAGAACAAGCCCATTGTAGTGATATTGCTGCTTTAGAAAAGGCAGAAAAAGCCTCTGTACATAAAAAGGAGATACAAACCGCATTAACAGAAGTTGAAGAACAATTATTAGAACAAGGTGATGGTTTATCTGTAACAGAGTTGGCAAAAGCAGCCGCGGAAGTAGATATAGATGAATTACCTGGCTTATTGCAAATTGGTAAAGAGCATATTCAAGAATTAGAAGAAGAACGTTCTAGGATTGATCAAGCTATCGGTGAGTTACGCACACTGTTAAAACAAATGGATGGTAATTCCACCGCTGCACAAGCTGCAGAAGAAGCCCAATTTGTATTAGCTGAGGTACAAGAATTAAGTGAACGTTATATGCAAATTCATTTAGCAGCTTCTGTGTTAAGAAAGTCGATAGAGCGTTATCGTGAACAAAATCAAGGTCCATTAGTAAAACGTGCGAGTGAATTATTTCAACGCCTGACTTTAAAGCAGTTTAGTGGACTAAAAACAGACTATATCGGTCATAATGATCAACCTGTTTTAGTTGGAATACGTAACGGTGTTACCATTCTTGCTACTGACATGAGTGATGGTACACGAGATCAATTATATTTAGCTTTACGCTTGGCAAGTATTGAGCGTTATATTGAGAAAAAAAACCCAATACCATTGATTTTAGATGATATTCTCATTAATTTTGATGATGAACGTTCTAAGGCAACGCTTGAGATATTAGGAGAATTATCTCAACGGACACAAATTCTGTTTTTAACTCATCATTCCCGTTTACTGGAGATGGCGCAAAAGGCTGTCCCTAAGAAATATTTAGTGGTGCATCATTTGTAAAATTATGCGTTTATTAGTCATAGAAGATGATCCCTTGTTAGGTAATGGTATACAAACTGGTTTAATGCAAATGCATTATGCGGTGGATTGGGTAACAGATGGCGAGGCGGGAGAACATGCAGTCAAAGTGGAAAAGTATGATGCCTTGATCTTAGATTTAAGCTTGCCAAAAAAAGATGGGTTGAAAATTCTTAAAGATTTGCGGACACGTGGTGATATGCTTCCTGTACTGATTTTGACTGCCCGCGATACTATCAATGATAAAGTTATTGGTTTGGATACAGGAGCAGATGATTATTTAGTCAAACCTTTTGATTTAGATGAATTGGGTGCCCGTCTTCGCGCATTACTCCGTCGCCACTGTGGACGTGTTACCCCATGTATTGAGTATAAGCTATTACGGCTTGATCCAGCGGCACATATTTTGACACAAAATGGACAAACTGTGATGTTATCACAGCGTGAATTTTCGATTTTACAAACTTTATTGGAAAATGTTGGGCAAATATTATCACGCAGTCGCCTAGAAGAAGGTTTGTATGGTTGGGATGATTTGATAGAAAGCAATGCTGTTGAAGTACATATCCATCACTTACGTAAAAAACTTGGTAAAAAACTTATCCATACGGTGCGTGGTATTGGTTATATGGTGCCAAAATGATTTTTTCAATTCGTAGACGTTTATTATTTTTATTATTAAGTCTGATATGTGGCGTGTGGGGTATAGTCACTTGGTGCGTATATATTGATACACAACACGAAGTGGAAGAATTATTTGATGCTAATTTAGCACAAAATGCACATATACTGTTTGGACTTCTCAAACATGAGATGGATGACGATGATGATGACGAAATAATAGAGCTTGCAGAAGATCTAATCAAGCATAAGTATGAACATAAATTGGCATTTATAATACGTGACAAAAAGAGAAAAATATTAATTCGTTCGACCACAGCCCCATTTTTTCCAAAACCTAGAAAAAAATTTCACTCCTATCGCAATTATCAGATTAATGGTCATTTATGGCGAGTTTTTACCCTCAAATATGATCATTTTTACGTGCAAACAGGCGAACGTCATGACATACGTGATGAACTTATTAGTGAAATCATATTTAGCACACTGAGTATTTTACTCATGGCTTTACCCTTATTAGCTCTTTTCATTTGGATTAGTGTGGGTCATAGTTTCAAATCTTTACAAAAAATTGCTACTGATATTGCTGGACGTACTCCAGAACAATTAAAACCCCTAGATAAGCATAAAATTCCTTTAGAAATCAAAGAATTGGTTAATGCAATCAATAATCTGTTTATTCAACTAGAACAAGCTTTTGAAAATGAGCGACGTTTTACTGCTGATGCTGCTCATGAGCTACGCACGCCATTAGCGGGTATAAAAATCCAAGCCCAAGTCGCACAACGTGCTATTAATCCACAACAAGCCTTACAACAAATACTCATCGGTGTTGACCGCGCCACACATTTAGTTGCACAATTATTAACCCTTGCCCGTATGGATGCCACCCAAGAGATGCACATCTCTCGTATAGATATGCATGAATTAATTAGCCACCTTATTATCGATTTAACTGAACAAGCATTAGAGAAAAAAATAGATTTAGGCTTAGAAACAACGGCAATATCCTATGTGATACAAGGCAATCAAGATGCTTTATATTTAATGCTTCGTAACTTACTTGATAATGCTATTCGTTATACCCCAGAAAATGGACAAGTCACAGTTTCTTTAGAAAATCATCCTTCATCTCAATTAACACTTTCTATCATAGATACTGGTCCAGGTATCCCCCTATCATTGCGAAAACAGATATTTAAACGTTTCTATCGCGGCGATAATCAGAATATTCAAGGAAGTGGCTTAGGTTTATCGATTGCCCAAAAGGTGGCTCAATTACACAATGTGAAAATCCAATTAAATGACGGACACTATGCTAGTGGTTTATGCGTAAGAATGGATTTTATTTAACGATTTTCAAAGAATAACGAAAGTAATTGTAAACCTGATTGTTGCAATATGGATGATATAAAAATCAATTGGTTAGTGATGCATCCGACAGAAATTCATCATTGTTCCACTACCAACTAATCTATTAACGACACACTTTTTACTTGGGCATACATTTGTCGTCCTGGTACCACATCCAAAACTGCTGCTGATTTTTTTGTAATACGGGCAAGTAAAAAAGTGTTCACAGCCATTAAACGCACCAAAACTTGAGCTGAATTAAGTACAGAGACTTCTTTGATAACCACAGGGATGACATTTAAAATACTACTCTGTTTAGGCGGTTCCCAAACTAGACTAACATCACGTGCATGTACCGCTACACGCACTATTTTTCCAATATTACACTTTTCTTGTGGCAATAATATCTCTCCACCATCAAAGCGCAGACAAGTTAGGTTATAAATTTTGTCGTGTTTTACAACCATCGCTTTTATGATAGATACCGCATTATCAGAACGTGCCAATGGGAGTTCTAGGCTAGTCAACATTTCCGAAATTTTGCCGTTGCCTTGTACTCGTCCATTATTAAGAAGTACCATATATTCTGCCAAATGCGCGACTTCTTCTATTGAATGAGTCACATAAAGTATTGCTATAGATAATGTTTCATGTAATTGTTCAATATAAGGCATTAATTGGGCTTTACTTTCTCGATCTAAGGCAGCTAACGGTTCATCCATCAACAAAAATTCAGGGCTGGTGAGAAGAGCACGTGCTAAAGCAACCCGTTGCCGTTCTCCCCCAGAAAGCTTATTTGTTCGACGCTCAAGTAGGTGCGATATTCCTGTAAATTCAACCGCCTCATCAAAGCTGATACGCTGTTCATTTGCACGCTTTAAAGCAAATTCAAGGTTTCCACATACTGATAAATGTGGAAATAGTACTGCGCCTTGAAAAATATACCCAATAGAACGCTTATGGGGCGGGACAAAAATATGCTTGCTATCATCCTGCCATATCGTTTCGCCCACCCGCAAATATCCCTGAGCAGAAGGCTCAAGTCCAGCTATGCAACGCAGTAAAGTCGTTTTTCCACCGCCTGAAGGACCAAATAAGGCAGTAATCCCCTTTTCCTGAAAAACTATTTCTACTATTAAGGAAAAATTGCGCTGTTTTAATTGGAATTTTACTTCAATGCTCATGAATTAAAGCCTCGCGCTTGTGATGTAGAGCACCAATGATATCCCAAATGTCTATTGAACGCTATTTACACTTTTTATATTATACCACTCCCCTTCATAAATTTTTATTTTGACATTATCTATTTAAAGATATAAAATCAAAATTTTTATTACTTTTTACAGAGAAGTTGACTATGCAACGTTATCGTATTTTTAGCTATGCCTTATTAATTGGCATCATACCCATTCAAGCTACTGCAAATTGCGACAAATATCTCCGAGCTAATGATTTAACAAGTAGTGCAAGGGGTGAAAAGAAGACAGCTTTGTATTGTTATAAAGATATGTTGACCACTGAACCTAATAATGCGAAAGCCTTGGCAGGTCTACAAGAAATTGAGGCGCGTTATGTCAAATGGGCAAAACGTGCATTGCGAAAAGGACAAAAAAACAAGGTAAAACGATATTTAGACAGTTTACGTCTCGTGAATCCAAACTCACTCGCATTGTCCGAGTTAGAGGCAGAAGTTTATCCCAATCGTCAACCCCAAGCAGTTGCAACCACTGAAACGCCTGCCCAACCCGAGGTGATAGTCGAGCCTCTTGCCCAACCCGAGGTAATAATAGAGCCTCCTGCCGAACCCGAGGTGATAGTCGAGCCGCCACCTCTAAAACAAGCAAAGATCAAGGATATTGGGCAAATTTATGAAGCCATCAACACAACTGATTGTATAAAATGGCCCAGTCCCGAAATTAAGGAGAAAGGGGGAAAAAGTGGATGGGGGGATTTTTATCCCAAAAACGGTGATACGGGTAGTATCATCAGTGAAATGAAACATTGTCATTTGGAGGATAATATTTATGTTGTAAAAATTGATCAGCACTATGTCCCCATCACAAGCGATGGTGTTTTAGTTATAGAATAAACGTGTTGAAGTACTCTCTTTTTTTTATTACTTTGGAAATTTAATACATGTCTTTACCCAAATTTATACCCTATAGTCTCATAATATACTTGAGCCTAATGGGTTTTGCCAATGCAGATGAACCCATTACGACAACATGGCTTGATACACAACAAGCTACACTGGAAAATGCACAAGCTACATTTCCAGCCGAAGAAACAGCACTTTCTGAAAAAATACTTGCTTTAGATGTTGTTACGGATGAAATGTTGCAAGATTCTGCTGAAAAACGGCAACTGGCTAATCAACAAGTTGAAGCTCTCCATTTAGAACAGACAAAAGCGGAAGCGCAACTGGCAAAGCAACAAGAAGCCCTCAGTACCCTTAAAACAAAGTTAGAAGAACTCACACAATATCCAAGTGATGAACTAACAGTGGCTCATAATCAAAGTATTGATGACGTTCAAAAACAAATGGCAGAGCCACAACAAACGATTGTATTGCAACAACGCCATATTGAAATTCTCAAACAACAGATCGCACTAGCCGCGAAAAAAACAGCATTAACCTTAAAATGGCAGATTCAACTACAAACTGCTTCATTTCAATCCATAATTAAAAAACGGGAAGAAATGATTGCCATTGCAAAAGCGACCGTAGAGAGCCAAAAAGAAAGTGTAGAAATGGCAGAAATCGAGCAACCCAATAAAATTGCTCAACTCAAAAGTGTACAAGTCACACTAGAAGAACTCTCGAAGAAGGTTGATGAAGCCGCTTTAGATAAAGATGCTGCTGAAGTTGATGTGAGTAATTCCAACTTGGAACGTCAAAATGCGACTGTCGGATTAGATAAAAAACGTCAAAGTTTTAAAGAACAGCAAGACAAATTGGAAACACTTCGCAAAGCGACAGGAGAAGAGGCGCTTGTCCAAGAACAAAAGATTGTCGAATTAGAAAACCATGTCAAGCAACAAGAAAAATTATTATTCTTAGAAGAACAAGAGCTTGATATTCTTAATCAGCGTGCTGAACATACCGCAAAACAATTTGCCCTTGCTACCCGTTGGTATGAAAAATTGCAACCTGTCTTAGCAGAGCGTAAAAAGCTAGATTTGCAAGTTTATATGCAAAAAGAGCAGCAACGGCATTTGACAGAAGCGGCAAATTTACGCGGTAAATTAAACAATTTATCTGGAGAATCCGTTGCTGAACGTCAACTACTACTCGTACAAATTCAAAAAGCCAATGAACAATCTCAACAGGTAGAACGTCTATTAAATACGCAATCTATAGAGGAACAATTGACACAGTGGCAAATGCAAACGGATAAGCCTGCTGAAGAAGCAAAGGGATTTTCTGAGAAAAAACTTGAGACGCTTCAAGGTGCGATGGATTCTGTTGATGGCTTATTAAATGATCTTCATGCGATGCAAACCTTATTGCAAAATAAAAGTTCCATTTTAGTCAAACAACAGAATGTGTTAAGTAAACGGGGAGAAAGTTTGAGTGGTAAAGCTTTAAGCAATAATAAAAAAGCTCAAAAAATTCTGAAAGGCTTTCAAGAGAGTTTGCAAAAGGAATTAGATACAGTGCCTACCCTACAGGCTAAGGGGCAAGACACTATGATTCATCTTGAAACGGCTTATAAAGAGCATTTAAGCCTTGCCTTGTGGAGAATGCGAGAATTACCAACGAATATAGCAGAATGGCAAGGTTTATTGAAATCTGTGACTCAGGTACCCATTTTTTTACAACAAGTTTTTGAATTAACGCAAAATGGAATTAAACAAGCTTTTCAACAAACTGAAATACAGCACTGGTATAAGATAGCTATAATTTTATTGATTTGGATAGTTTTTATAGTTGGATTGATAATGTGGTTGGGAAAAAGAATAAAAGCCTCTGTTGATAAGAGATTATTAGGTTCGCGTCTTCTGCGAATGAATGCGCTGAGTATTGCTATCATTGGTGTATTATCGTTGCTTTTATGGCAAATTCAACCAAATCCTTTAACCATTACTGTAACATTAATTATTTTGCTAACAGGGTTAGCTGGCAAGCTTCTTATTAACATGTTACGCTTATGGATTGAAAAAGTTGATCCTAAACTTTATAGAAAATTGCGTTGGAGACTTATTTTCTTGGTTATATTGAGTATTTTTGTGGCTTTAGTGCATATTGAGGCGGAAGGGGATATGTTAGTGCTATCAGTATCAGCCATTGATGTGATTGATACGATCTTTATGATATTGTTATCTTTGATCGTGTTACCTCTTCTCAAATTACGTAAAGTGATGTTAAGTCATTTGCTAGAAGGGATTTCTGGTTATTGGCGTTTGGTGATTAGTCTGCTCAGTTTATTATTGCCTCTAGCTATTTTGGCAGTTTCAGTACTCGCCTTGATGGGTTATATCAGTATGGGGTGGATGCTTGCTAAGCAGTTGACTTTATTTTTATTGGTATTGACAGTTTGGTTGATTGCTCAAGGTTTCCTTGCAGTTTTAATTGACTCATGG